>CAMNJH010000123.1 GCA_946541275.1 uncultured Prevotellaceae bacterium | reverse complement strand
ACTTAACCCAGGCACAAAGGTACTACATTTATGTGGAACGACAAAAGGGTAGTACGCAAAAATCCATCGCAGAAGCGATTGGAGTGAGTGAGGCGACCGTCAGCCGCGAGATTAGGCGCAACGGTGGCAAGAACAACAGTTATAACTTCATGAAAGCGCAGGAGAGGGCCGACAGCCGTTCCCACCGCTCTCCCGGCAACCGCGCTATCACCGACACGCTCAAGTGGCGTGTCAGAGAACTGCTGACCAAGGAACAGTGGTCGCCTAAGCAGATAGCAGGACGTCTGAAGAAGGAAGGATGCAATATCTCCCATGAGACCATCTACGCTATGATACGGAAAGACGAGTCAGGCGAGCTCGCCCGGAACTGCCGGCACAAGATGAAATACGACAGGAGAGCATCCAGGAAGCACGAGACGAAGGCCACCAACATCAAGAACCGCGTGAGCATACGCCAGAGGCCTGCAGAGGCTGACGGCACACGCTTCGGAGACTGGGAGATGGATCTCATCGTCGATAAGGACCAGAATGCCATACTGACACTCGTGGAACGCAGCACCGACCGGTTCCTCATGGAGAAACTCAAGCACGGCAAGCAGGCCATGCCGCTGGCCAAGGTCGTCTGGAGGCTGCTGCTGCCATACAAGGGGGAAGGACTCAAGACTATCACCACAGACAACGGCTCTGAGTTTGCCGCACATGAATGGCTCTCAAAGAAGCTGGGAGTACCCATCTACTTCACTGACTCATACTCGTCATGGCAAAAAGGAAACATCGAAAACACCAACAAGCTCGTCAGGCAATATATACCAAAAGGAACGGATATCAGCACTGTAACAGACAAGAGAATCGCAGCAATACAAGCTAAAATCAATGCAAGACCGAGAGAAAAACTAAATTTCTATACACCAAATGAGGTCTTTTTCAAACATTATGCCTAACTTTGCAGATAAATTGCACTTGCTGGTTGACTCTATACACATGGCTATTTTGGCTTATTTCCTCTTCTTTTCAGGACAAATAATAGGGGGAATGAAGAATTATTTGTATCTTTGTACCCACAATAGCATCGGATAAGTTGAAAAAGCATGAAGCGTAAACTATTCTGCGAAATCTCACCGTTCACCTATCGTCTTTCGATAGAGAAGGGAATACTGAAGCGACATTTGAATGACTTTTTCAGTGGAGTGCATTTTGCAAGGAAAAGGACTGCCGAATCCCTGCCCATCGTCATCTATCGGCACAAGTCACTCATCCGCCGTCGGCTTGGCAATGTCAATATGCAGCTACAGGAAAACAAGGCTACAAATCTAGCCCTGGCTGTGAATCATATTGACGGTCTGCTGATTCGTCCTAACGAGACTTTTTCCGTGTGGAAACTCATCGGCCGAACCTCTAAGCGGAAAGGATACAAAGAAGGGCTCACCATCGCTAAGGGGCAACCGTCACAGGGCATCGGAGGTGGGCTCTGCCAATTGTCGAACCTCATTCACTGGATGGTGCTGCATAGTGAACTGACCATCACTGAGCATCACCATCATGATGGACTTGATCTCTTTCCCGACTTCGGTCGCTAGATACCATTTGGAACTGGTACCAGCATCTCGTACAATTATATTGACTATCGGGTGAAGAATGAGACTTCCAACACGTATCAGCTCCGCCTCAACGTTGATGATGAATACCTGTGTGGTGATCTTCTTGCTGAGGAGCAGTTGCCATACACTTATCATATCCACGCTGAAAACCAGTTCTTTTCACGCGAAGATGGAATCATCTACCGCAATGGGCAGGTATTCCGGGATGTCACTGACCGCGTGTCAGGTACTTTGACGGAAAGCCAACTCATTCGTACGAATCACGCCAGAGTCATGTACGAATTGCCTCCTACAGCTGTGATTCAAGAAGCATAGACTATATAATGTATAGTGAAAACAATCGTGTTACTGGTGCAACAGGTCTTTAAAATGTGCTGATATGTAGCCAGTTTCTGGTGCACGAACGACTTTCGAAAGTCGTTCGTGCACCAGAAACTGGCTGAAATACAGATTGATACAAGCCCTGTAGCACTTGTAGCACCTTCTTTTTCCCCTATATATATAAGGAACACGGGACGACGGTGCCCCATGGGCAGAAAAAAGCTACTGGAGCCAGACAAGCCCCAGTAGCACTTTCTCATGTCCTTCCCTGCAAGTGGGACTTGCAGAGATGGGCTATTTGATAATCTGCTCTAGCTGGCTTACGTTCTTCTCAATCAGCTCGTCACTGATGGAGTAGTTCTGCAGATCACCATTAATATACTGGTCGTAGCTAGGCATGTCAATAAGTCCGTGACCAGAGAGGTTGAACAGGATGACCTTCTCCTCACCCGTTTCCTTGCACTTGTTGGCCTCGCGTATGGTGGCGGCAATGGCGTGACAGCTTTCAGGAGCGGGGATGATGCCCTCTGTACGTGAGAAGAGCATGCCAGCCTCGAAGGACTCCAGTTGCGGAATGTCGACGCCGTGCATCAGCCCGTCCTTGATGAGTTGCGACACAATCATGCCGGCGCCATGGTAGCGCAATCCACCAGCGTGAATGTTTGACGGTTTGAACTGGTGGCCAAGGGTGAACATGGGCAGCAGCGGTGTATAGCCAGCCTCGTCGCCAAAATCATACTGGAATTTGCCGCGCGTCAGTTTAGGGCAACTCTCAGGCTCGGCAGCTATGAACTCGGTTGTCTTTCCATCCTTGATGTTGTGGCGCATGAAGGGGAAAGCGATGCCACCGAAGTTAGAGCCTCCGCCGAAGCAGGCAATGATGGTGTCGGGATATTCGCCGGCCATGGCCATCTGCTTCTCGGCCTCCAGTCCGATGATGCTTTGGTGCAGAGCTACGTGGTTGAGCACCGAGCCCAAGGTGTACTTGCAGTTGGGGGTGGTGGTGGCCAGTTCGACAGCCTCGGAGATGGCTGTCCCCAGTGAACCTGAGTGTGTGGGATCGACGGTCAGGATGTCCTTACCGGCACGGGTTGACATGGAAGGCGACCCGGTGACGGCAGCGCCGAAGGTGCGCATGGCAATGCTGCGGTATGGTTTCTGCTGCATGGTGATTTTCACCTGATAGACGGCACAGTCAAGCCCGTAGAGCTTGGCGGCATAGCTCAGTGCCATTCCCCATTGTCCGGCTCCCGTCTCGGTGGTTACGTTGGTTGTGCCTTCCTGTTTGGCGTAGTAGCACTGGGGCAGGGCCGAGTTGATCTTGTGTGAACCCAGCGGATTGGTCGACTCGTTCTTAAAGTAGATATGTGCGGGTGTGCCCAGTGCCTCCTCTAGTGCGTAGGCGCGTACGAGGGGCGTAGAGCGGTAGAACTTATACTTTTCCAGTACTTCTTCGGGAATGTCAATCCAGGCGTGTTCGGTATCCAGTTCCTGCACACAGCACTCGCGCGGGAATATGTGTGCCAGGTCATCGACGCCAAGTGGTTGGTGGGTGGCGGGATGGATTGGGGGCAGTGGCTTGTTGACCATGTCAGCCTGAATGTTGTACCACTGTGTAGGAATCTCACTCTCCTGAAGGATGAATTTCTTTTGTTTGCTCATAACGTAAATTGGATTTGTGTTTAGTTACTGCGCTGCAAAGATAATCATTTTTGACGGAGTTAAAGGAGTTAAAGGAGTTAAAAGGAGTTAAAGGGCAATAGTTTTGCCGTGATAAAACTGTATCTTTGCACTATGATTGTGATTTTGACCCTTATTCTTTATTTTGCTGCCCTGTTTGTGCTGAGCCGATGGAGTAGTAGGCATGCCAGCAATGACACGTTCTTTCGTGGCGAGCGCCGTTCACCATGGCGGATGGTGGCCTTTGGCATGATTGGGGCCAGCATATCAGGCGTCACCTTCGTCAGTGTGCCTGGCATGGTACTTGGTAGCGGCATGACCTATTTGCAGCTTTGTCTGGGGTTTATCCTGGGCTATCTGGCCGTAGCCTTCGTGCTGTTGCCCGTTTACTATAAGCTGAACCTGACTTCAATTTACACTTACCTGGACGGCAGGCTGGGTGAGCGCAGCTACCTGACGGGGGCGGGTTTCTTCCTGCTGTCGAAGATGATTGGCACGGCGGTGAAGTTCTACGTGGCCTGCCTCATCGTCCAGCAGTTTGTGATGGATGACTTGGGGTTGCCTTTTGCCCTGACCGTATGTGCGCTGGTGCTGCTCATCTGGCTGTATACCCATCGCGGTGGGGTGCGCACATTGGTGTTTACCGACTCACTGCAGACGCTATGCCTGTTCACCTCACTGCTACTCATTATATATATAGTGATGACACAGATGGGCCTGACGCTGGGCGAGGCCGCGAGTGCCATTTTGGGTGATGAGCGTAGCCGTATATTCGTGATGGACGACTGGGTGAGCCGTCAGAACTTCTGGAAGCAGCTGCTCAGTGGCGCTTTCATTGTTGTGGTGATGACGGGGCTGGATCAGGACATGATGCAGAAGAACCTGACCTGCCGCACACTGCGCGAAGCCCAGAAGAACATGTGTACCTATGGCATGTGCTTTCTACCTGCCAATCTGCTTTTCCTCTGCTTGGGCGTGCTCCTGGCGCAGCTGTTTGAGAGTCAGGGTGTCAGCCTTCCTGCCCGCAGTGACGAGTTGCTGCCCATGTTTGTGCAGGGTACGGCATTGGCGCAGTCATCAGCCTTCCAGCATCAGCTGGTTCTGGTGCTGTTCACACTGGGCATTGTGGCCGCATCGTTCTCTTCGGCCGACTCGGCCCTGACAGCGCTCACCACCAGCTATTGCGTTGACATACGCCAACGGCCCACCGACGAACGCCTGCGTCGCCGTGTGCATATAGTGATGTGCCTGCTCTTTGCCCTGACCATCCTGATCATACGGGCTGTCAACTCCTCGTCGCTCATTGACGCCATCTATACCATTGTCTCATACACCTACGGACCGCTGCTGGGGCTCTTCGCCTTCGGGCTCTTCACCCGCCGCAGCGTGCGAGATGGGCTGGTGCCCCTGGTTTGCATCCTTTCGCCGCTGCTCAGCTACGCGCTCGACCTGCTCTGCCAGCACTCCTTCGGCTATCGCTTCGGCTACGAACTGCTGTTGCTCAACGGGCTGCTCACTTTCACGGGTCTTTGGCTGTTGAGCTACAAAAAGCAGCAGGACAATTGACAAGTGATTTTTTGTGTGAGAAAAAAAGCAGAAAAGACAGCAAAACGTCACGTATTTGAAAAAAAATAGTTATCTTTGCAAGCGAACTGAAATCACTTGATTAAACTTATGAAACGACAATTCTTTCTCACTGCACTGCTCATGGTAGCCGTCGGCACCATGGCGTGCACTAACTTTATTGTGGGCAAAAAAGCATCGAAGGACGGCTCCGTCATCTGTTCATACTCAGCTGACAGCTACGGCATGTTTATTGGTCTGAAGCACCTGCCCGCCGCCAAACACCAGAAAGGCGAAATGCTGAAAGTGTATGACTGGGACACCAATAAATATCACGGCGAGATTCTGGAGGCCGAGGAAACCTACAATGTCATTGGCAATATCAACGAATGGCAGGTTACCATCGGCGAGACCACTTTCGGCGGCCGTGAGGAGATGGTCGACACGACGGGTATTCTGGACTATGGCTCGCTGATTTACATTGCCCTACAGCGATCAAAGACGGCCCGCGAGGCTATTGACGTGATGACCAGTCTGGTGGAGAAGTACGGCTACAATAGTGAAGGTGAGACGTTTACCATCTGTGACCCCAACGAGGCTTGGATCATGGAAATGATGGGAACGGCCAGCGACCGCAAGTTGGAGAGAGGGCGCGCCGTGTGGGTGGCCTTGCGCATTCCTGACGACATGATTTGCGGCCATGCCAACCAGAGTCGTATCACCCGTTTCAACATGAAGGACAAGTCGGGTGATGTGCGTTTTTCAAAGAATGTGGTGAGCTACGCCCGCAAGATGGGGTGGTTCAGTGGAAAAGACGAGGATTTCAGCTATAATGCTGCCTATGCCGCTCCCGACTTCTCAGGCCGCCGCATCTGCGATGCCCGCGTGTGGAGTTTCTTCAATCGCTATGCTGACGGTATGGATAAGTTCATTCCCTGGGCTGAAGGAATTGATCCTCAGGCCGAGCCGCTGCCGCTATGGGTGAAGCCCAGTCGGCTGCTCACTGTTCAGGATGTGGAGACCGCCATGCGTGATCACTTTGAGAACACGCCCTTTGCCATTAGTGGTGACAGTCAGCTGGCTGGCGATATAGGCGGCGGCATTTGGGAGATGCCCTACAGGCCCACGCCCCTTTATTTCGAAGTGGACGGAACGAAGTATTTCAATGAGCGCCCCGTGTCAACGCAGCAGGCAGGCTTCGTCTACGTCAGCCAGATGCGCTCGTGGATGCCCCGCGAGGTGGGTGGCTGTTTCTGGTTTGCCAATGATGACGGCAACATGGCCCCCTTCACCCCCGTCTACTGCTGTTCCACAGAGGCTCCGCGGCCTTACAACACGCCTGGGGCTGACGATCTGACCTTCTCGTTCGACAATGCCTACTGGGTGCAGAACTGGGTGTCGAACATGGTGTATCCTCGTTATTCCATGATGTTTCCCACACTGCAGCAGGTGCGCGATTCGCTCGACCAGTCGTACTTCCGCTTGCAGAAGGAGGTGGAGGACAAGGCGCTGACAATGGGCGAGCAGGAACGTGTGAAATACCTGACCAATTACACTGCTGAGAAGGCTGACCAGATGCTGAATCGCTGGAAGAAACTGGCGACGCATCTCATTGTGAAGTACAATGACATGACCTCAAAGCCTGAGGATGAGAATGGACAGTTCACCCGCACCCCCGAGGGCCTTGGCTCTACCGTGAAGCGCCCGGGCTATTCAAAGCGTTACGCCCGCGAGATGATTAAGTTGACGGGAAAACGCTACTTGGTGCCGGCTGAGTGATTGGCTGGCGGTGATTACGCCAGATAAAGAAAAGAGGGACGCTTCGGTAGAGGCGTCCCTCTTCGTGTCTATCGGAAGGAATCAGTGAGCAGCTTGATTTCTATCTGCGGGGTGATTCGTTCGTACAATATATTATATACTGCATCGAGGATGGGCATGTTGACGTGCCAGTGGCGATTGATCTCCTTCATGCACTTGGTGCCAAAATAGCCCTCAGCTATCATTTCCATCTCCATCTGCGCTGACTTAACGCTGTAGCCCTTGCCAATCATGGTGCCAAATACGCGGTTACGCGAGAAGTTGGAGTAGCCCGTGACGAGCAGGTCACCCAGATAGACAGAGTCGTAGACGTTGCGCTCAATGGGGTGTATGGCCTGTAGGAAGCGGGCCATCTCTTGTACGGCGTTGGCCATGAGCACAGCCTGGAAGTTGTCGCCAAACTTCAGACCGTTGCAGATGCCCGCAGCAATGGCATAGACATTTTTCAGCACGGAGGAGAACTCAATGCCGATGACGTCAGAGGAAATCTTGGTCTTGATGTAAGGGCTGGCCAGCACATCTGCAAAGGCCTGAGCCTTCTCCACTTCAGAGCAGCCCACGGTGAGGTAGCTCAGTCGCTCCAGAGCCACTTCCTCAGCATGCGAGGGACCTCCAATGCAGGCCAGCTGGTCGTGAGGCACATCGAATACCTGATGGAAGTACTCTGTGCAGATGAGGTTCTCATCAGGCACGATGCCCTTGATGGCAGTGACGATGTACTTGTCCTTCAGACGCGTCTTCAGTTTGCGCAAGTGATTCTTCAGATAAGGCGATGGCACCACGAACACCAGTGTGTCATAGTCAGCCACGATCTTGTTCAGGTCGTTGTTGAAATTGATTTCCTGGGTGTTGAAGTGCACGCTGGTAAGATAGCTGGGGTTGTGGCCCATGCGGCGGAAGTCTTCTATCTGATCTTCGCGGCGCATATACCAGCCTATGTGATGCGTGTGCTGCACCACAATTTTGGCAATGGCCGTTGCCCATGAGCCGCCGCCAATGATGGCGATGCGGCCGCAAGCCCCACCTTCTGCCCCTACCGAGGGAATGGGATCCTGGTTACTTCTGCTGTAGGAAAAGTTCATCCTAATTATTCTATTTAAGCTCCCCTCTCCTCAGGAGGGCTAGGGGCATTATGCCTTTTCTATCCACTGCTGAACCTCATCCACGCTGGGTTTTTGCAATTCCAGCTTGAACTTCTTCACTATCTCCCCAATCTTCTGTTGTAATCCTTGGGGCTTCTCGTCCTTGATGTCGCTGATGAGGTAGAAGCCAGCCTTGCGAAGCACATAGACCCAGTCTTCGGGTACGCCGATAGTGGCCCACTCTTGGATGCTGCTCTGTGGGGCTTTCTTCTCGGGCTTCATCTGGGGGAAGAGAATGATTTCCTGTATGTAGGTCTTGCCCGTCATCAGCATGGTCAAGCGGTCAATGCCGATGCCAATGCCACTGGTGGGAGGCATGCCGTACTGCAGGGCGCGAAGGAAATCGTGGTCAATGATCATGGCCTCATCGTCGCCTTTGGCGGCCAGGCGCATCTGCTCCTTGAAGCGCTCTTCCTGGTCGATGGGGTCGTTCAGCTCACTATAGGCGTTGGCCAGCTCCTTGCCGTTAACCATCAGTTCAAAGCGCTCGGTCAGTCCGGGCTTGGAGCGGTGCATCTTCGTCAGGGGAGACATCTCTACGGGATAGTCGGTGATGAAGGTGGGCTGGATGAAGGTGCCTTCGCAGAACTCGCCG
>CAMNJH010000122.1 GCA_946541275.1 uncultured Prevotellaceae bacterium | reverse complement strand
CTGGGGCGTCAGGTCCTTCAGCACTTCGAGCTGGTATTCGCTCTTGCCTATCAGGGCCCCCAGGGCAATGGCGATGGGAAGGCCTATCATGCCCGTTCCGGGGATGCCCACGCCCATGGCATTCTTCAGGATGTTGGCACTCAGCAGGGCGGTGATGCGCTCGGGCCGGCAGCCCAGCTGCTCGGTGGCCTTGGCCGTGCACAGGGCTACGCACATGGGCTCAGTACACCCGATGGCGGGCACCACTTCCTGGTGCACGAGTTCTATGATCTGTTCGCGTGTCAGATGGTCTAACATAGTAAAATGGTTACCTTCGTTGTTGGCTTGGTTTAGAGCTGCAAAGTTACGGCATTTTGCTGACACGGCCAAATAAATCCATCGAAAGTTTCTCTACCCCG
Organism: uncultured Prevotellaceae bacterium; assembly: GCA_946541275.1. Classification (GTDB taxonomy): domain Bacteria; phylum Bacteroidota; class Bacteroidia; order Bacteroidales; family Bacteroidaceae; genus Prevotella. Next base: position 8,334 of record CAMNJH010000122.1, on the reverse strand, counting down.
GGTGGAAATGGGATGTGAGGAATCGGTGGTCAGCCCCAATCATCCACTTACGCCTCATGGCTCTGAGTATCTCCTGTCAAAGGTGAATTTTCTGATATATAGATTCTGTATCTCGGGCACTTCGCCCAGGCCTTCTATGTGAAGGTCGACGCTGAAGCCCTCCTTCTCAAGAGCCTCTTTCCACTCTACGGAGATGTCGTTCGAGGCATGGTCGCCAGCCACGAAGAGCAGGGGTACCAGCGTGACGGACCGGGCCCGCTGGGCTTTGAGCTGTTGGGTGAGCGTCAGCAGGGTGGGGTAGCCCTCGATGGTGGCCACATGGTGGCGCGGGTATCCGTTGGCATGGAGCATATAGTCCAGCTGCGAGTAGAGGGCTGTGGCTGGTCCCTCGGTGCCGTGCCCCACGAAGACCACGTGGGCATTCTTTTGGTCGGCAGGGTGGCGCGATGCCAGCACCTGGCACACTTGCCGGGAGTCCTCAATGTTGTAGAGCAGGGGCGTGCCTAGGGTGATGCTGTCGAAGAATGGGCGCACCTGCTCCACGTCCTGGCGAAGCCTGTCCATTTCCACTCCGTCAATGACGAATGTGGGCTGGACAACCACACGGCGGTATCCTTCAGCTCGCAAGCGCAGCAGGGCGTCGAGGGGCGTGTCCTTCTGAATGCCCTTGGCGGCCAGCCGCTTCATCACGATGCGCGAGGTGTAGGCCTCGGCAAAGTGCAGTTGGGGATGGGCATGGCGAGCCTGCTCGTTGATGGCGTCAATGGTCTTGGCGCGTGTGGCGTCGAAGGTGGTTCCGAAGTGCACCATGAGCAAAGCACTATGTTCCTGCGCCCAGCATTGCAGGCATAGGAACATAGCGATGGAAAGTAAGGCATGACGTCGTTGCATGGCTTACTTGATAATTTTGTAGGGGTCGTCGTCGAACATGCGAATCTGGTCGAAGTAGTAGCCATTGGCAATGCTCAGGCCCTTGGTGACGCTGCCTGTAGCTACGTCGTAGATGTAGATGCACTGCTCGTCGGCAGTGTTCACGCCGAAGTAGGCCTTGTTCTCACGAGCCACGTAGACCGAGCGCTGCGAGAAGCTGCCGCCGCTGTAGGGGATGTCGGTGCCGTTGTAGGCCAGGCGGCTGACGGTCTTGCTGTTCACGTCGATGATGGCATAGTAGTAGGCAATGTCGTCAATGCCCGTACCCTCGGAAGCGTCGCCAGCATAGGCCAGGGCCTTGCCGCTGCCCAGGTATTGAACGGTGAGCAGTTTGCCCAGGGCATCGGGGAAGGCATTGTAGCCGGCCTCAAAGTCGAACTCGCCCTTCTTGATGCGAAGCAGCTGGCCCAGGTTCTTCTTGCTGACGGTGCTGAAAGCTGCCAGGTAGAGGTTGTCCTTCTCGTCGAAGAAGACGGTCTGCTGCAGCAGTTCGCCATAGGCCGAGCCCGTCGTCTGAGCTGCCTCCTTGTTGATGATTTCCTGCTCAACGGCCATGGTCGCAGGATTGATGACGGCGATGCGGAAGAAGGGCTCGTTGGTGGTCTTCTTGCTGCCGCTGGTCTCCTTCTTGCTGTAGAAGAAGTAGAACAGCTTGTTGTCGTTCTGGCGGTAGGCCAGGATGCCGCTGGTGGTGAGCACGTTGTACTCCTCGGCGGGAGCAATGGTCAGTTCGCCCTCAGACACGATGGTCATGTCGTCAGCGTTCAGCTTTGTCCAGATGACCTTCGTATGCTCGCCGTTGGTGGACATGATGAGCAGGGTGTTGTCATCCAGCCAGGCGTGGGTGTAGTTGCGGGCCTTGTAGGTGTTCTTCACGAACGGCTGTTCCTGCACCACCACCATCTTGTTGTCCTTGAACTGTAGCTTTGAGAAGCGGTCGTTTGAGTTGGGCACTTGGTACATGTACTTGCCCTTGACGATGCTCTCCACGGTGTAGTCGGTGATTTCGGCACCCTTGCCAGTGAAGTCGATGGTGGCTTCAGCATTTGTGAGCGAGTCGATGGTGATGGTCAGGTGCGACTTGTCCTTGTTCATACCGCCGTGATTGCCTGCCGTAACGGTCAGGTCGAAGTGGTAGGGGAAGACGGTGATGGTGTCGTGATGCTCTGCTGGCTCGGGTTCTGGCTCGGGTTGGGGAGTCACAACGTTGTTGTCGTCATCGTCATCACTGCACGATGTCATGCCCGTGGCACCCAGCAACAGGGCGGCCAGCATGGTGAAATAAAAGCTGATTCTTTTCATTTTTAATGTTATTGTTTATAGGGTTAACGTTTTTTTTCCTAATGCAAGTAGACTCTGAACTTGGCCAACAGCACCCGTCCTGCCTTTTGCAGCTTGTAGTTGTCGTAGATAGTGGCGTCGAGCAGATTGTCGCACTGCAGCGACAAGCTGTAGCGGTCGTTGAGCCATGAGTAGGTGATGTTGGCCCCCACGACATTCTTTTCGGGAATGCGCGCCTTGGTCTCTGCCGCCCCATAGGCCTCCCACGACAGATAGAACCAGTGCACCCACTGATAGTCGGCGCCAATGTAGAGGTGGGAAGTGAGGGGGAGGAGCTGAGAGGTGAGCCGGCCCAGGTCATAGCGGGCCTCGACCGAGGCAAAGAGCCACGGCCGGTTGGGCACATGGTTGTTGAAGGTCACCGAGGGCTTGCCATCGGTCTTCAGGCGCTGGCGGTCGCGGGCATCCTGCCAGCTGACGTTGCCAGTCAGGTGCAGGCGGTTCTGCCAGGCATAGCGCAGCTCGCCTTCAGCGCCCTTGATGTGGACGGCTGGCACGTTGACATACTGCATCGTGCCTTCTTTCTCCGACATCTGGGGCTGAATGAAGTTGTCGACGAAGCGCAGGAAGCCGTTCACCTCGTAGCTCAGCACGTGGTCGCCGGTCACGATGGTGCCGAAGAGTCCCAGGTTCAAGTTGTCGCTCTTTTCGGGTTGCAGCTTCGTATTGGCATAGATGGTGGTGCTGTTGCCCAGCAGCTCGCGTGCCAGTGGCAGTCGCACGCTGTGCTCGTAGCTGGCCTTCAGCTGCAGCGGTTCCATGAAGTTCATGCGTGTGCCTATACCATAGCCCACGTCGTTGCTGGTGTGGCTGCCAGCCACGTCGCCCGAGCCCGTCACACTCTGTATGTCGGTCTGTTCAATATGCAGGTAGTTGACGTAGTCCTTCACGAACAGCGTGTTGGCCATCCTGCCACCGAGGAGCGACTGGTTGTAGGCCAGTCCCAGTATGTGCTTGGCCAGCACGTCGTTCGAGGGCTGCAGGGTGGCATTCACCTCGTCCCAGCGGTTGTTGCCCGTGCGGTTCAGGGCATAGCTCAGGCTGAGGTTCCTGTAGTTCAGCAGTGCGTGTGCCAGGGTGAGCGGTCGCTCATAGTGGCGCATGGTGCGTCCGCGTCCGTTAATCTCGTTGCGGGCGCTGTAGATGTAGTTGCCGTTCCAGTCGTACTTGCGATAGGCGGTGTCGACTGTGAGCGTGTAGTCCCAGGTGTGGCTCAGCTGCACGTTGGCATCCAGCCCTGGCAGCAGGTCGCGCTTCTGGTAGCGGGCGCCCACGCTCCAGGCGTGGCTTTGGCGCTCGGCCATGCCGATGACCCGCGTCTGCAGTTGGTTGGTCTGCAGTTCCTTGTCGGTCTTATTATAGGAAATGTACGCGAAGCACTCGTCGGCCCATGGCTGGTTGCTGACTCCTGCTTCCAGCTGGCCCAGCAGGGAAAAGTAGTCGTCGTGGAAGCGGCGCCTGTTCTGCGGCAGGTACTTGCGTTCGCTTTCGTCCCACAGCTCCACACCTTTCATCATGTAGTCATTCTTGGAGTAGTTCACGCCCAGGGTAGGCCTCACGATGAGACCGTTCTTCAGGATGTACTGGCCATTCACGTCGGCCTTGTGGGTGTGGAACGAGCCCACGCTGTAGGATGCGTCCAGATAGCTGCTGCGCTGGCGGTTGGTCACTATGTTGATGGCTCCGCCCAGGGCATCGCTGCTGAGCCATGTGGGCACCACGCCCTTGTAGATTTCCACATGGTCTATGATGCTGACGGGCAGGTTGGCCAGGGTGACGCCCGAGCCCTTCGTGTCAAGGGGCGCGCCATCAATGAAATAGCGTACGCTGTTGCCCGACATGCCGTTGATGCTGAGGTCGAAGTCAGAGCCCATGCCGCCTTCTTCGCGTACTTTCACGCCTGCCGTGCGGTCAACGATGTCGTTAAGATTCTGCAGCGAGCTCACCATTGAGCGCACATCGATGGCGTTCACTGCCAGCGCACCTTCGCGTAGCCGCTGAGCCTTCGACTTGCCCACCACGGTCACATTCTGCAGCTGCACCGAGTCCTTCATCTGGCTGCGCCTGGACTTTTGTCCATGAGCCAGACTGCCAGCCATTAGCCAACAGACACACAGCAAAACCCAAAAGACTGTTCTCTTTCTCGTCATTGATTTCTTACTCTGTCGAGGCCCTGGTCCCGGAGCCGTCGTCTCGTGTTGTCCTGAAATGGCAGGTTTCCTGGCTTTCTCTTGAAAGTCTGCCTTCCCGACTGCGGCTGAGGGCCGTGGATTGTCAGTGGCTGTGATTTAGACTTCCAACAATAGAGATTACAGTAGCGGGCACTGCTCAGGCTTCTACCTGATTCCCTCTCTGCCGGGCCGTCTGTTGGCCCAGGCATCACCAAATCGGCTGCAAAGGTACTACTTTATTTTTAAATAGGAAAGAAAAAGGGAGAAAAAAGTCTATTTGCACCTCTCACGCGCACACACATACGTGCGCGTATATTTTGCGCGCGAGCATTCGTGCTACAAGTGCTACCATGGTTTGTAACTGCCTGATATCATGCTGTTTGCGGGTGCGTGTTCTTCTAGAGTTCGTGCTACCGGAAATGCTACTAGGTGCTACCGAATGAAAAAGTCGGCTCCGCACGAAAAAAGGGCGTCGACTTTTTGTAAAAAGTCAACGGGATTTTTCAAAAAGTCAACGCCGTTTTGAAAAAAGTCGCCGCCGTTTGGAAAAATGGAAAATGAGACATAGAGAAAAGTCATGCGTCACTTTTCTCTATGTCTCATTTTTGCACAGAAAGTTAAGAATGTGCAGACTGGTGGCAGGCTGTGCCGGTAGCATCATCGGTAGCATTTCCCTATAAGAGAATATGCACCTGCAAAATGCTGTATACCAGCGTGTTATAGACTGCTGGTAGCACTTGTAGCACTACTATTCTTTCTAAAATACGTGTGCGCGCGAGGAAGAGCTGTCCTTACAGGGCTATTGGTGGTAATTGCCTAGTCCTGTCTGCAGGAATTTGATGTATTCATCGATATTCTCATCATAGGAGCGCAGCCCGTTCAGGGGCTTGCCTGTGGCGGGATCGAGCAGCACATAGAAAGGCTGCGTGTTGGCGCCAATCTTCATGCGCTCCAGATAGCTCCACTTGTCGCCCACGGTGCGCAGTTTGCGCTGTGTTCCGTCAACGTCGGTCACCTCGATGGGCTGGGGCAGGGGTGTCTTGTCGTCCACATAGAGGGAGATGAGCACGTACTTGTCGTTGATGAGTGAGCGCACGGTGGGGTCGGTCCATACGGCGGCCTCCATCTTGCGGCAGTTCACACAGCCGAAACCAGTGAAATCGACCATGACGGGCTTGCCTTCAGCGCGGGCGGCCTGCATGCCCAGGTCGAAGTCGGTGTATTTGGCCTCGACAGAGCCGTCGTAGAGGTTGAAGTCCTGTGTGTTCATGGGGGGTGAGAAGGCGCTGATGGCTTTCAGTGGGGCGCCCCATAGGCCGGGCACCATATAGATGGCGAAGGCCAGCGACACCCAACCCAGGAAGAACTGTGGCACGTTGGTGCGGTGCTGGTCGTCATCGTGCGGGAACTTCAGCCAGCCCAGCAGATAGGCGCCCAGCAGGGCGAAGAGTACAATCCACAGGGCGAGGAAGGTCTCGCGGTCGAGCAGGTGCCAGCCGTAAGCCAGGTCGGCCACCGAGAGGAACTTCAGTGCAAAGGCCAGTTCGATGAAGCCCAGTACCACCTTGACGGTGTTCATCCATCCGCCCGACTTGGGGGCCGACTTCAGCAGTGAGGGGAACATGGCAAACAGCGTGAACGGGATGGCAAGGGCTATGGCAAAGCCTAGCATGCCGATGGTGGGTGCAATGATGTCGCCCTGCGTGCTGACTGCTACCAGCAGGAAGCCCACGATGGGGCCTGTGCACGAGAAGCTGACCAGTGCCAGTGTGAACGCCATGAGGAAGATGGAGAGCAGGCCTGTGGTCTTCTCTGACTTCTGGTCAATCTTATTCGACCAGCTGCTGGGCAGCGTCAGCTCGAAAGCCCCCAGGAACGAGGCCGCGAAGACAATAAGTAGCAGGGCGAAGAAGATGTTGAAGAGGGCGTTAGTGGACAGCGCGTTCAGGGCTGAGGCTCCGAAGAGCAGTGTGATGACCAGGCCTAGCAGTACGTAGATGACCACGATGGAGAGTCCGTAGGTGATGGCTTCGCGGATGGCTTTGCTACGCTCTTTGTTGCGCTTGAGGAAGAACGATACCGTCATGGGGATGATGGGCCAGACGCAGGGGGTGAGAATGGCCAGGAATCCGGCTAGCAGACCTTCAAGGAAAATCATCCACCATGACAGGTTTAGCTCGTTGCTTCCTGCACTCTCGTAAGCGTTCAGCTCGTCAGTGATGGGAGCCCATAGGGCGGAGTCGCTAGAGGCTCCCCCTGTGGCTACTGCGGTGACAGCTAGGTTTGTGCTGTCAGCAGGCATGGCTGTTCCGGTTCCAGCTTCCGTTGCCTCAGGGGCGGCGCCAGTATCAGCATCCTCGGGAGCAACGGGCGAATCCTGACCAGCTTGCGGGGCTACAGGGCTGTCGCCTTTCTTGCTGAACTCCACGGTGGTGGGGGGCATGCACATCTCATCGTTGCAGGCACCATATTCCAGATAGCAGCTGATGTCGTACTGGGGTTTGGTGAAGCGGATTTTCTGGACAAAGGCACCTTGGTTGACAAAGAAACGCAAATTGGTGCCAAACATCTCATCGAACTCCTCGGTCACCTTGCCGCGTGGTGTCAGTTTGCCTGCCAGTTCGGCGCCCTCCAGCTTGTCAGCATGGAAAGTGGCGCGAGTAGGACCATCATCGCTGATGTCGGAGGAATAAACGTGCCAGCCAGGATCAATGGTAGCAGAGAAGATGATTTCGGCCTGGTCACCGCTGAGCATTTTCAGCTCAGAACGGAAATGGACGGGGTCGGCCATTTGCGCCCATGCGCACATGGCAACCAATAATGTGGTCAGAAAAAGGGATAATCGCCTCATCATGTCTATTTGGTATGTGATATGAAGGTGCAAAAGTAACAAATAAAAATGAATTATAGCCATATAAGCCTTACTTTTTTTCCTTTCGAGCAAAAAAGGTGACCATCAACTCGCAAAAAATCAATGTAATAGAAAAATAATTGGAAAATAATTTTGCAGATTGCGCCTTTTGTCGTAACTTTGCAGCCGATTTCTAAAAAAGGTTGATGAAGACAGACAAAAAACAAAACCAGTACCGTATCAATGAACAGATACGCGTGCGAGAAGTACGCATAGTGGGTGAGAGCGGCTCCATGGTAGTGCCCACAAAACAAGCTTTGGATATGGCTCACCAGCAGGGAGTAGACCTGGTGGAGATTTCACCGAATGCCAATCCACCCGTTTGTCGTCTTATCGACTATTCAAAATTCCTCTACCAGCAGAAAAAGCGCCAGAAGGAAATGAAAGCCAAGCAGGTGAAGGTAGAGGTGAAGGAAATACGTTTTGGGCCACAAACCGATGAGCACGACTATCAGTTCAAACTGAAGCATGCCAAGGAATTCCTGGAAGAAGGAAACAAAGTGAGGGCCTACGTGTTCTTCCGTGGTCGTTCCATTCTGTTTAAAGAGCAGGGCGAAGTTCTGCTCCTGAGGTTTGCCAATGATCTGGAAGAGGTGGGAAAGGTAGAGTCCATGCCTTCGCTGGAGGGAAAGAAAATGTTTCTCTATCTGGCTCCGAAGAAAGCAGGAGTGACCAAGAAAAGCCAGCAGGCTCGCGACCGTGAGGCTAACGAGGCCGTGCTGAAAGATCAGGTCAGGCAGCAGAAGCAGACAGACGTCGAGGTAGACGTGGAGGCACCTGCCAATGGTGGACTGCTGGCCAATGCCAAAATCAGTGCTGACGCGCTGAAGAAGCTGACTGAGAATAACGAAGATTAAGGTGCGCTGCGCCCGGTATATGCGTTGCCACCGCTTTTATATCATTAAAAAGTTTAAAAATTAAAAATTAAAAACAATGCCAAAAGTAAAGACAAACTCCGGCGCCAAGAAGAGATTCTCGTTC
>CAMNJH010000121.1 GCA_946541275.1 uncultured Prevotellaceae bacterium | reverse complement strand
AGCGACCCGAAGAACATGGAGAACCTGAAGGCTGAGTTCTTCATCCCCCTGATGGTGAACAAGCTCATCAACGACGGAACTGCCACCTGCGAAGTGCTCGACACCACCTCAAAATGGTTTGGCGTCACCTACGCTGCCGACCGTCAGGCCACCGTGGACCGCATACAGAAGCTGGTGGACGAGGGTGTATATCCCAACAAGCTGTTCTAGGCTTAGAAGGGTCGCGCGCACGCGCGTTATATATGGCAAAACGATAGTGCTACAAGTGCTACTGACGCCTGTAACCAGCTGGTGCACAGCATCTTTTGGGTGCATATTCGCCTTTAGAAAATGCTACTGGAAGTACTACTGGCACTACCAAGCAGGCACTTGCACAAAAACGCATTCTTGTGCAAAAATGAGACATAGAGAAAAGTCGTGCCCGACTTTTCTCTATGTTTCATTTTCGCAATTTCAAACGGCGGCGACTTTTTTCAAAACGGCGGCGACTTTTTGGAAAATGGCGGCGACTTTTTAGAAAACGGCGTTGACTTTTTGAAAAATCTCGCCGCCGTTTTCCCATGCGGCGGCGCCGTTTTGGAGCCGGTAGCACTTGTAGCATTTCCGGTAGCACGAAACGGAACCGAATATGCACCCACAAGCGGCTGCATTCCAGACGGTTACAGGCGCCAGTAGCACTTGTAGCACCATCACTCGCGCGATATAAACGCGCGCACGCGTAAAGGACAGGTATTCCCTAGGGCTATCTGACGTCAGCACCCCACATCATTTTTTCACGCAGGGTGGAGAAATAGCTGGTGCCGGGGCGCTTCACCACATTCACCACATAGGGAGCGCGGCGCAAGCGCAGCGTGGTACCTTCGGGCATCTTGTAGCTGCGGCCATCGATGGCCACCAGAAAAGTGTGGCTGCGACTGGTCACGGTGAGCTCTATCTCCGCCGTGTCGGGAATAACAATAGGCCTGACGTTGAGCGAATGGGGAGCCACGGCCGTCATCAGCAGCACGCCCGTGCGGGGCACGATGATGGGGCCGCCGTTAGAAAGGGAATAGGCAGTGGAACCAGTAGGCGTGGAGACGACGAGTCCGTCGGCCTGATAGGTGATCAGATATTCGCCGCTCTTGCCCTGAGCGCGCCGCTCGGCCGAGTTGATGCTGGCGCGGATGCTGATCATCGATGCCGTATCGCGCTTCAGGATGGCCACATCGTTCAGGGCGCAATTGCAGCCCCCGGGAATGCCCTCGGCTGAAGAGAACGCTGCCTCACCATCGCTCTCCACCTCAATGAGCGCACGGTCTTCCACCAGGTAGTCACCGCGATAGAGGGCGTCAATGGTGGAGGGGAAGTCCTTGGCGCTGACATCGGCCAGGAAGCCCAGCCGCCCCATGTTCACACCCAGGATGGGAGTCTGCTTCTGGCGCACCAGACTGGCCGTCTTCAGCAGTGTTCCATCACCACCCATGGAGATGGCAAAATCGGCCTGGAAATCACTGCCGCTGAAAGTTTCCATATCGACCAAGTCTATCAGCTCGGAACAGCGCAGGAAGTCACAATACTCATCCTCAATGGTGATGCGGGCACCATGTTCCTGTAAACAAGAGAGAACCTGCCGCACGGCGGCAGATTTCTCATGCTGATATACGTTGCCAAAGATGGCAAAGGTAAAGGTCGGGGACATGAACAGCTATTTGGCGTCCAGCTTCTCGTAAATCGAATTGTTCGACTTGTATTCTGGAACAATTTCTTTCATCTTCTTCACCGTAGCCATGTCGTCGTACTGCTTGGAGGTCTTAATGAGATCATCAATCTGCCTGCACACCTCCCGATAGTCGTACTGGCGCACCTCGGCTATGCGAATCTTCTCGTGGAACGTGGGCTTAGTGCCCTCCAACTCGTTCAGCACTTCCTCATAGAGCTTCTCGCCCGGGCGCAGGCCTGTATACTCAATCTTCACGTTCTTTGCACCCGACAGCTTGATCATGCGCTTGGCCAGATCGGCAATCTTCACGGGCTGACCCATGTCGAAGACGAAGATTTCACCACCATTGCCCTTTGTGCCAGCCTCGAGCACCAGCTTGCAGGCCTCGGGGATGAGCATGAAGAAGCGCACGATGCGCTCGTCGGTGACGGTCACGGGGCCGCCATTCTTGATTTGCTCGCGGAACAGGGGGATGACCGAGCCATTGGAGCCCAGCACATTGCCGAAGCGGGTGGTCACAAACTGGGTGCGGGCCACGGGAGCATCAATCTGCGATGCGGTGACAAAACTCTCGGTATTTCCCAGAGCCAGCAGGTTGCTGACCACGCTCTTGTCCTTCACGGCACGATCGAGGCTCTGCACGTAGATTTCGCAAATGCGCTTCGAACAGCCCATGACGTTCGTGGGATTCACGGCCTTGTCGGTAGACACCATGACGAACTTCTTCACGCCATACTTCACGCTGAGGTCGGCAATGACCTTGGTGCCATACACGTTGTTCTGAACGGCCTCGGAGGGGTTGTCCTCCATCATGGGCACGTGCTTGTAGGCTGCGGCATGGAACACGTAGTCGGGGCGGAAGTCGTGGAAAATCTGCTCCATGCGGTCCTTCTTGCAGATGGAGGTGACCACGGTCTCGGCGGGGATATTGGGGAATTCCTTCGCCATCAGCAGGCGGATGTCGTGCTCAGGAGTTTCGGCCTGGTCAATGAGCATCATGGCTGCGGGGCTGAACTTGGCCACCTGGCGCACCATCTCGGAGCCAATGCTGCCGGCACTGCCGGTAATCAGCACGCGCTGGCCTTTCAGCTGCTCCTCAACAGCATTCAGGTCTACGCGTATCTCGTCGCGGGGCAGCAGCTCCTCAACGCTCACCTCCCTCATTTGCATATTGCCATAGTCTTCTGAGGTCAGGTCCTCGCCAGCGTCTATCTTCGAGAGTTCCTTGGTGCCTTCTGTCATGAAGATTTTGGCACCAGCATTGATAATCTTGTCCTGCAACTCCTGGTTGTTTCGGAATTCAGCCAGGCGATAGGGAGAAACCAGCACGCCCTCGATGTCATTCTTCTGAATCACCTCAGCCAAATCGTCGTTCACCGAATAGACCTTCTGCCCCATAATCATGTGATGCTTGACCTTCTCATAGTGGGAGATGAACCCCTTCACCACGAAACGGCGCGGACGCTGGTTCTGGATGTTCTTGGCCAGGCCTACCCCACCCTGCATGGTTCCGTAGATGAGGACACGCAGGGCCCGGTTATTAGAGAAGGCAACATCGTAGAGCGTCTTCACAAAAATGCGCAGCGCCCACATCATCAGTGTTGCCAGAATGAAAATCAGGAAGATGGCAGTGGTGTTAAAGTGCACGAACAGGTGGCCTGGCAGATAGCTCATGCCATATTGGGCCAGCAGCACCAGACCAAGGGAAAGGAGATTTCCGTAAACCACACGCATCAGGTCGACAAAGCTGGCATAGCGCATGAACCCAGAATAGGTGTGGAAAAGACGGAAGCCCGGTATGCTCAACACCGCAAAGCAAATCATGGTGTTCAGCACCTGAAATGTATCGTTGAAAAGCGTTACTGCATTATTGAATATCCAATATGTGGTCATGCCACTGACTATGATAATGGCACAATCAATCAGGAAGATACACCAATATGGTAATGCGTTTTTGGTAAAGTACCAACTGAGAAGCTTATCTAAAGGATTCCGCATATACAATCATTTTCGTGAATTTCGCGGCAAAGGTAGCAAATTATTATGAATCTCACAAGAAAAATCACAAAAATCTAGCGCCATCGTCAGGCTTCACCCAAAACACCTGGAAAGTCTTCTCGTATTCAGGGAACTGTTCCAGATAGCGCTCTGTCAGCACTTTTTCTATGTTTTCTTTGCAGGCAGGATCCACCAAGGCAATGCAGGCACCCTTGAAGCCAGCACCTGAGAATCGACCTCCCCAGACGCCTGGCAGTGAGCGCATGATTTCGTAGATAGCAATAAGCTCGGGCGAACCGCATTCATAATTATGTATGGAACTCTCGCAAGAGTCAAAGCTCAGTTTGCCGAACAGTTTCAAGTTGCCAGTTTCCCAGGCGGTAACACCCTGGCGCACCCTGCGATACTCGGTATAGAAATGCTCGGCACGGCGGGCGAACCTGGCAGGCATGGCAATCTTTGTCTTGTCGAACGTCGCCTTGGGAATGTCGCGCAAAAAAGTTTTGTCAAAGGTCTTCAGCGGTTGCTCAGTGTAAGCCAGCATATTCCATGCGGCCGTCTTACATTCGTACACTCTCAGGTTGTAATCGGAATTGACAAGTGAACGCGTAAGGCCAGAGAAGAATATTCCAATCTCGAACTCTGGCATCTCGGGGTTCCTCTTGATAATACGCCATTCGTTGGAGTCGCAATCCAGGAAGAGCAGTCCGTTCTTCTTGCCGAGAGCGATACAAGCCTGGTCCAGCAGACCATTATTCAGCCCGATGTATTCACGCTCGGCCTCAGAGGCAATCTTCACCACCTCGAAAGGCTGCAGTGTGATGTCGTTAGCCTTGGCAAAAGCCATCACATAGGCAATCAGCACGGCGGCGCTACTGGAAAGTCCCCCTACGGGAAGGCTGCCTTGTATCACGCCTTCAATGCCCTTGGTCAGTTCAAAACGCTTCCTCAAGGCATACTTAGCGCCACGGGCGTAGTCACCCCAATGGCGCTCCTTCACCTGCGAGGGAGTATTGACATGGAATTCCACATCGCCCTCAAAGGTTCTGGACGACAACTTGACGAGCGAGTCCTCCCTGACATTGAACCACAGGTCAACCCCCTTATCAATGGCAAAGCCCGTCACCAGTCCGTGCTGATGGTCAACATGAGCGCCCAATGGGCAAACGCGGTAAGGCGAAAAAATATGATATTGATATTCCATAGTGCTGATTTGTCAATTAGTCCTGCTTTTTGTAAAATGATGCATACCACTCAGCGAAAGCGCGAAGGCCCTGTCGAAGAGAAGTTGAAGGTTTGAAGCCGAAGTCACGCTCCAGGGCGCTGGTGTCAGCAAAGGTGGTGGGCACATCGCCTGGCTGCATGGGCACCAGCTTCTTGTGTGCCTCAAAATCATAGTCCTCTGGCAACACCTTGGCACGGATCAGCTCCTGCTGCAGAATGTCGACGAAGTTCAGCAGATTCTCCGGTGAGTTGTTACCAATGTTGTAAACAGCGTAGGGAGGCAGAGGCAGCCCATCATCGCCAGTTTTCTTCTCAGGGGCGCCCTGCATGATTCTCACGACGCCCTCCACGATGTCATCCACAAAGGTAAAATCGCGCATGCAATTGCCAAAATTGAAAATCTGGATGGTTTCTCCCTTCACCAGCTTGTTAGTGAAGCCAAAGTAAGCCATGTCAGGTCTGCCGGCAGGTCCATAAACGGTGAAGAACCTTAGGCCCGTGCTGGGGATGTTGTATAGTTTGGAATAAGCATGCGCCATAAGCTCATTGCTCTTTTTCGTAGCAGCATAAAGGCTTACGGGATTGTCAACCTTATCATCTGTTGAGTAAGGCACCTTTTTGTTTGAGCCATAGACAGATGAGGATGAAGCATAGACCAGATGCTCCACAGGCCAATGGCGGCAAGCTTCAAGAATGTTGTAGAATCCTATGAGATTGGACTGTATATAAGCATCAGGATTGGTAATGGAATAGCGCACACCGGCCTGGGCTGCCAGATTGACCACCACAGCCGGCTCGTATTTCTCAAAGATACCGTCGATGGTAGCCTTGTCTGCAATGTCTCCCTTGACGAATATCCACTTGTTGCCGTTGTTTCCGTCAAGTTTATTCAACCCGTCCAACCTGAAGTCCTTCAGGCTGACGTCATAGTAGTCATTCATGTTGTCGATACCCACGATAGTGGCATCCTTGACGTCTTTAATCAGTCTTTTGACCAGATTGCTGCCTATGAAACCAGCAGCTCCGGTGACAAAAATCACCTTATTGTTCAGTTCAATCTTTTCCATATTTATCTATTGCTTCGTAATAAGTGTCCAAACTACCAATGTCAAATCGCCCAGCTGACATGGGCCAAGCATGCATCTCGGTGTGCTCCACCATATAGTGAGCCAGATTGCCTGGGGCGTCCTTTCCACAACCATTCTCCACGGAATGGCGTACCAGGGGCAGGTCTTTTTTCAAATAGATGTAGAAGGGAGGTACTGCCCAGTGGCTCTTGGGCACCTGGGGTTTCTCTTCCATGCCCAGCACCTTCATCTGTTCATCCAGTTCCACCACTCCCGTGCGCTGGAGTTTCTCTATGCTGAGTTGCTCGTGGCACATGATGCAACTAGTGCCTTTCTGCCGGGCAAAATCCACGAACTCCTGAAATGAGAAAAACAGCAAATTGTCAGCGGCCACCACTAGCATATCGTCATCAATATTCAACTTCTCCATGGCGAAGAGCAGGTCGCAAACAGCGCCCAAGCGGGTGTCGTTGGTCTCCGTTCCATCATCCACAATAGTTATTTTCTTCTGATAGTGCAGCTCCTTCTTCCAATCTTCAAAGATGGGGGCAAATTTATGGTTGGTAATGACGATGTGCTCGTCAATCTCAGGAATCTTATCGATGTCATCCAGCATCCGGCCCAATATTGAGCGTTCGCCTATCTTCAGCAGGGGTTTGGGAAAGTTCTTTGTCAGTTCACCTAACCTTGTGGCATAGCCTGCGGCAATTACTATATTTTTCATCTTTCACAATTTTTCGGCAAAGATACATCATATTTTTTACATTTCCAAACAATTCTTCCTTTTTTCACACATATAATGTGTATAATTGACTACCCATAAAAAGTTTTTAAACAAAAAAGTTTTAAAAAGTTTGGCGATTTTAGCGGATATTGCTACCTTTGCACCTATTCCGAACAATGACAGACCTAAAATTAAATGATAAAACCATGAAGAAGTATTGTGCTTATCCAATTGCAGCAGTTTGCTGCCTATTGGTCTTGAATGGATGTTCAAAAGATGTATTGATGGAATTCGACAGCGACGGAACGCCCATCAATGAACTGCGCATCGGCACAAGAGCAGGCGATGATGCCACGACCGTGACCGATGGCAGAATATATATCTTTAACAATTCCGGTGAATGCGTCAGCGTTCTTTCAACCGACCAAAATGCAGAATACACTTCGGCCAAGCTGCCGGCAGGTACCTACAGCGTCTATGCCGTGGGCGGCAATGACCTGAACCGTTTCACGCTGCCCAATCAGACCGAGGCCACCACTACCAGCTGGCTGACGCTTGAAGATGGAAAAGTGATGGACGACCTGTTGCTCAGCAATACCACTGTGACCATGGAGGGTGAAGACAAGACACTCGATATTGAGTTGAACCGAAAAGTGATGAGTGTGAGCTCTGTCACCATCAAAAAGGTGCCTACCGACGTGACTGCCGTAGAGGTCATGGTGTCACCACTCTACTCAAAGGTCAAGATTGACGGAACATTCGACACCAACGATACTGGTGAGAGCTATACTTTCACGCTGACCAAGGCTACCGATGGCACCACTTGGGACTATCAGACGGCCAAGACGCTGTTCCCCTCAAAAGGGGAGCCCACTATCACCATTACCTTTAAGCGCGGCGAGAGTAATACCACCACCTATTCCTATGAGGCCGCTGGAGCATTTGCTGCCAACAAGCGTGTGAAGATTGAGGGTACCTATACTGAGAGTCAGGGCGTTACGCTGACAGGCACGCTGACCAGCGAGGCATGGGGCGAGGAGAGCAACGTGGAGTTCGACTTTGACAACACCAATAGTAGCCAGCAGGGCAATGGCAACGATGACAACAACAATAACAACAACACCCCAAGTGGCACACCTGTAGCCGGCGAGACCTACCTGGGATGCTATGTGGTGTCCGTCGATGCTGATGCTAAGACAGCTGTGTTGCTGTCACCGACAGAGAAAAAAGGATACAAAAATTCAACTGAAGCTACAAGTGCTCTAGCTTCATGGGCAGTTGATGGAGTTGCAGGAACTTGGCGTTTTCCAACCCTAGATGAAGTGAAGGTTTTCGGGTCAGACACAACCGTTTTAGAACTAGAAACCGGCAATCAAAGAATTTACTTTTATGAAGCAAACTCGACAGTAATGAATATTACGATTGTCAAGTTAGCGACTGGAGGATATAAATTCAAGGATGAAACAAACATGGTTTCCCAAACAGCTTACCTCCGTCCTGTCATTGACTATACTTACGAATAATGCTGATACACAGATACCTCACCACCTTCGGGCGCTACATGATGCTGATGGGCCGCACCTTCTCGGTACCTGAGCGCCTTCGCATGTTCTGGAAACAGTACGTGAAGGAGATGGCGCAGCTGGGTATCAACTCCATCGGCATTGTGCTGCTCATATCTTTCTTCATTGGTGCGGTCATCTGCATTCAGATGAAGATGAACATTGAGAGTCCGTGGATGCCTCGCTGGGTGGCGGGCTATACTACCCGTGAAATCATGCTGCTTGAGTTCTCTAGCAGCATCATGTGCCTCATCCTGGCGGGCAAGGTGGGTTCAAACATTGCCTCCGAGCTGGGCACCATGCGGGTGACGCAGCAAATTGACGCCCTCGACATTATGGGTGTCAACTCCGCCTGCTACCTCATCCTGCCCAAGATTCTGGGTCTGCTCACCATCATGCCCATCCTAGTCATTTTCTCCTCGGCCATGGGCATCTGCGGAGCATACGGCACGGCCTACATTG
>CAMNJH010000120.1 GCA_946541275.1 uncultured Prevotellaceae bacterium | reverse complement strand
GATAGTTGAACACCACGATGTCGTTCAGCTCCACATGGCCCAGTCCGCTGACGCGGCGATAGTCCCAATGAGGCCACTCAATGTAGCTTTTGAATCCGCCAATGGGCAGCGTGTGCTGCGTCAGGGGCACCGTGAGCGGCGTCTGGGGAATGCGGGGGCCGTAGCTCAGTTTGCTTACGAAGAGGTAGTCCCCCGTCAGCAGCGACTTCTCCAGTGAGCTGGAGGGAATGACGTAGTTCTGGAAGAAGAACTGGTTGATGAAATAGACGGCTACCAGGGCGAACACAATGGCGTCCACCCACGACATGATGAAGCGCGTGGGGCCTTCACTGTCCTTCCACCACTGCCAGTTGATTTTCTTCGAGATGTAGGCATCGTAGATGAAAGGCACCACCAGCAGTCCCAGCCAGGACTTCACCCAGAAGAGGAATAACAGGTAGCACACCATCACGATGGCGAACTTTATCCACTGCCGCTTCATGTTGAGCGTTTTCTTTTGCTTTCCTTTTGCCATGGCCTAGAACTTAAACATGTCACTGATGGTGAGCAGTCCGCTGTGCTCCTTGGTGTATTCAGCTGCCAGCACGGCACCCAGTGCAAAGCCGCGGCGTGAGTGGGCATCGTGGCTGATGGTAATCAGGTCGGCATCAGAGTCATAGCGCACGGTGTGTATGCCGGGCACTTCGCCGCGCCTGATGTGGTCTATGCGCAGCTGTCGCGGGTCGGTGGTGTCCTCGGCCCAGCCATCCTTGCGGTCCAGGGCCTCCACAATCTCCTCGCCCAGTGTGATGGCCGTGCCTGAGGGGTGGTCCAGCTTGTGCACATGGTGCGTCTCCTCCAGTTCCACGTCGTACTGGGGGAACTGGTTCATGATGCAAGCCAGATAGCGGTTGACGGCCGAGAAGATGGCCACGCCGATGCTGAAGTTCGATGCCCAGAACAGGGTCTGTCCACCCTCGCCGCTGCATCGCTGCTTGACGTCGTCGCCGTGCTCCTTCATCCAACCCGTGCTGCCGCTCACCACCTTCACGCCGCGCTGCCAGCACTTCAGGTAGTTGCCGTAGGCCGCTGTGGGGCTGGTGAACTCGATGGCCACATCGGCAGTGCCGAAGCGCTCGCTCTCGAACTCCTCTTGGTTGTCGATGTCTATAATACTCACAATCTCATGGCCCCGGCTCTGGGCTATTTCTTCTATCATCTTGCCCATCTTGCCGTAGCCGATTAAAGCTATTTTCATTGTACGTACAAATTAAGTCGGTGCAAAGGTAAGAAAAAAACAGAACATAAAAGCCTTTTTCAACAGAAAATAACAATCATTGTGCAGTTATTAACGCATTTTTCCTGGTGTCCCTGATTTATTCCGGCAGTCCTTGGGAAAAGTTGGGAAGTCCTGGGTAATCCTAGGAAATCCTAGATAGTCCTATTCACTCCTGATTGAGCTCACGCGCGCGTAATATAAGGGAATAATGAAGTGCTACTGCTGCTACCACTGTTTGCAATTCGTTGAAAAACAGTATTTTGCGGGTGCATATTATCCTCTGGGAAGTGCTACCGAAAATGCTACTGGCGCACCTGGTTATCCGCCTGCACATAAAGGACTTTTTGTGCAAAAATGAGACATATAGAAAAGTGGCACCCCGACTTTTCTATATGTCTCATGGGCAATTTTCAAAATGTCGCCGACTTTTTCCAAAACGGCGCCGACTTTTTGAAAAATCTCGTTGACTTTTTTTCGTGCGGCGCCGACTTTTTGAGCGTTGCCTTTTGTACCCATGACATGGTAGCACCAGTAGCATTTTCGGTAGCACTTCCCAGAGGACAATATGCACCCGGAAGTGTCATATTATCAGATGGTTACGGACGCTGGTAGCACTAGTAGCACCTGTGTTCTGCCCTATATTTATACGCGTGCGCGTGAATAGATTCGGCTGGCCAAGGGGTGGAATAGTGATGCGGGGGGACCATCTAGGCGAGTATTGGGAAAAGATTTTTTGCCACCCCTTTAAACCTTTGGCCTTGCTCTTACGTCAAAGAACCAGAAAACAGGATAACAAACAGCTAATAATAACAACCGTAAGGGTCACCGCTGATTCAGGATAACATCAGGATAACAACAAAGGCGACGGCCCCGAGTAAAAAAAGAAAGGTAACAACAATGAAAAAGATTGTATTGACGGTAGTAGCCATGATGACCATGGCAGTGAGTTTCGCCGAGACCGAGAGCCACAGGGCAATGAACGACGTAGCTAACTACGACATGACGTTCGACATGCACCGACTGGCAGTGAAACTGGACTTGACCTACGACCAGATGGAGGCCGTGCAAGTGATTCAGGACAATTTCAACGACGCCATGCTCTCAGCTGCCAGTGCCAGAGGCTTTGAGCGCAGAGCTCAGGTTCATCAGGCTGTAAGGAAGGACGTGCACCAGATGCACCGCGTGCTCAATGACAAGCAGTTCAACACCTACATGATGCTGCTGGGCACCACACTCCGCAACCGTGGACTTTAAAAAGAACTAACAAGTATTCAGCGGCTGTCGCAACCATGCGGTGGCCGCTGAATGCGTTCTGCTCCTTCGTCATGGCCTCAGCCGCATGGGCATGAGCCATTTTTTGTGATAAGTATGCACGATTATCAAAAAAAAATAGTATCTTTGCAGCGATAATCACTATTTTAACCCATATTTAATGAAAAGTTTCGTAGAATTAGGCGTCTGTGACCCCATCAGACAGGCCATTGAGGAATTGGGCTTCGTCAATCCGATGCCCGTGCAGGAGGCTGTCATCCCTTACCTGCTGGAAGGTAACAGAGACGTCATCGCACTGGCGCAGACAGGCACTGGCAAGACCGCTGCCTTCGGCATTCCTCTGCTGCAACGCATTGAGGATGAACAGGACGACGAAGGAAGGGGAAGTGCCCCCTGCCACACGCAGGCTCTGGTACTGTCGCCCACCCGGGAGTTGTGCCTGCAGATTACCGACGACCTGCGCGATTTCGCCAAGTACATGGATGGCATTCATGTGGAGGCCGTCTATGGCGGAGCAGCCATTGAGCCGCAGATGAGAGCGCTGAAAAAGGGCGTGCAGATTATCGTGGCCACGCCGGGCCGCCTCATCGACCTGAAGAACCGTGGCTATGCTCATCTGGAGCACGTCAGCACCATCGTGCTCGACGAGGCCGACGAGATGCTGAACATGGGCTTCTCGGACAGTATCAACGAAATTTTCGAATCGCTGCCACAGGAGCACACCACGTTGATGTTCTCGGCCACCATGAGCCGCGAGGTGGAGCGCGTGGCCAAGACCTATCTGAGGGACTACGAGACCATTGTGGTGGGTAGCCGCAATGAGGGCGCTGAGAATGTGAACCACATCTACTACATGGTGCACGCCAAAGACAAGTATCTGGCCCTGAAGCGCATCGTGGACTACTATCCCAAAATCTTCGCCATCATCTTCTGCCGCACCAAGCTGGAGACGCAGGAGATTGCCGACAAGCTGATTAAGGATGGCTATAACGCCGAATCGCTGCACGGCGACCTGAGCCAGCAGCAGCGTGACCTGACCATGCAGAAGTTCCGCCAGCACCTGACGCAGCTGCTCGTGGCTACCGATGTGGCCGCCCGAGGACTGGACGTAGACGACCTGACGCACGTCATCAACTTCGGACTGCCCGACGACATTGAGAACTATACACACCGCTCAGGCCGCACCGGACGCGCCGGCAAGAAGGGTACCAGCATCAGCATCGTACACTCCAAGGAGAAACACAAGATTCGCAACATTGAGAAGGAGATAGGCAAGAAGTTTGAGGAAGCTGAGATTCCCACCGCCGAGGAAATATGCAAGAAGCAGCTATATAAGGTCATGGACCAGATTGTGAAGACCGACGTGGACGATGAGGAGATAGCTCCCTTCATGCAGGACATCAACCGCTACTTCGAGTATATTGACAAGGAGGAAATCATCAAGAAGATTGTGTCGCTGGAGTTTGGCCGCTTCCTGGCCTACTATGCCGACGCTCCTGAGATTGAGAAGCCCGTGAAGGAAAAACCCGAGAAGAAGACACAGAGCGACCGCCAGAAGCGCATGAACAAGGCGCAGGAGGGCTATCACCGCTTGTTCATCAACCTGGGCAAGCGCGACGGGTTCTATCCTGGTGAGCTGATGCAGACGCTGAACCGCTATGTGGGCGGACGTCAGGAGGTGGGACACATTGACCTGCTGGATACCATTTCCTACTTTGAGGTGCCTGAGAAGGACGCCCGCAAGGTGATGCAGCAGTTGACGGGCATACGCTATCATGGGCGCACCGTGCGTTGCAACTCGGAGGACGACAAACAGGCCGGCGCTCCACCATCGGCTAAGCGCGAACGACCGACAAAGACCGACAGGAAACCCAGGCACAACGATAATGACGGTTGGATTCCAGCCAAAGCTGCCAAGCACAAGCGCGATGACTGGCGCTCACTGATGAAGAAAGATTCACGTGACCTGAAGGGCGAAGTGCCTGACTTCAGTGAAGACGGCTGGGCACGCCGCAAGCCGAAGAAGAAGAAGTAGGGCCTGGACTGAGGCCTGGTGAAAAAGTTTGATCCCCCTCTCACTCCCAATAGGAAAAGGGAAGTCAGAGGGGGATCAACTGTCAGCTGTCAGTTTACTGCTGCAGCTTCAGGGTCATGGCAACAATCCACTCCGTGTTGCTGTTGTCCTTCACGGTGGTCTCCAGCTTCATGTTGCAGCGGGTGTCACTGAAGGCAACGCTGATGTTGGTGTTGTCGGCAATGAACTTATTACCCATATCTTCGTCCTTGAGCAGAATCTTGAAGGCGGTCTTGTCAGCGTTCGACCACGTCCAAGATGCCACGTCTTCGCCGCCGTCGTTATAGTCGATGGTGAAGATTCCCGTCTTGGTGAAAGTGACACTCTCAACTATACGCTTGAACTTCTCCTTGTCATTATCTGACAGGCTGATGCCCTGGTCGAGTGCTTCTTTCAGGACGTCCTCTAGATAGAACATGCCACCACGGCTGTTGAACTCCTCGTAAGCCTTGATGTTCTTGGTGTCGCTCTTCAGGTCGAGGATGACACCCAGGATTTTCCAGGTGCGGGCCAGACGGTCCATGGCTTCATCGCCCGTGATGGTGGTAGTAGTGGTCACGGTGACGGTCTCGTCGCCAGTAGTGTAGGCTATCGTCTCCTCCACGGTGTAGGTGACCGTGATGTTGATGACGAGTCCGTCAGTAGCACGGGTGCGGGCGCTGTTCTTCACCAGACCGATGGTGCCACTGACCCTTCTGCTGTTAACAGAATAGACATTGTTCCTGAAGGTGGCGTCTTCCATGATGTAGCTCAGCTTGCCATCCTTGGGATTGCGCAGCTCCAGAAGAAGTTTTCCACTCTCGGTGAAGTTAATGCTGGTCAGCTCGGGAGCATCCTGGACTTCATCGCCCGTTGTGCTTGTGGCTGGCATGGCCGAAGCCAGTTTATACTGAACGGCATGCTCGGCATTCGTGGGGAGGGTCAATGTAACGGGATTGGGCTTGGCCACTTCGTCGTCGTCATCGCCGCAAGCCACCATACACATGCTTGCCATGGCAGTCATGACTGCCACTGACAGGTAAAGGAAATTCTTTTTCATGTTCGTTCTTTGGTTATTATTGTTTGTTATGCTATGTCGTCTTTATCAGAAGATGCGGCCGCTGAGGCGGATGTTGAGAACGGGGAAGACGGTGAACTTCTCGGCTTTGTCCAGAGCGTCCTTCAGGTCTTCGTCGTCGTATTCGTCAAGCTCGCTGCTCTTGAACTTATGATAGGACTCGTTGCCCCAGTCATCCTTGGTCATGGCCCCCAGCTGGGGAGTGCCCCAGAACTGCACACCCAGGTCGCACGACACGCTGAGACGGTGTTTCTTGGGCACGGCGCGGCCAAAGCCCAGTCCCACATAGGGCTTGACACCATTCACCTTGCCATCTGCCTTGATATAGCCATTCCGGTCGGTGCTGATGCGATAGTTACCCAGCATCAGGCCCAGGTTTCCGTATTTTGAGGGGTCCTTGATGAACATCGAGGTGTTGGTGGCGCTCACCAGTTCCTCCTTGCCAAAGAACACACCGGTGGTAAGGTGGAAGGAGCTCTTCTTGAAGGGGTAGAAGTCGGCTAGCACCTTGAAGTCAAAGATGTTCAGCTTGCCTTCAATGTCAACATTCGGTTCCAGCGTGGCATTGTTGTCGTTAATGTCGATATTGGTTGAGTACTTGACCTTGGGCCAGAACGACAGACCGGCACGCAGGGCTGCATAGTCGGACACGGGAGTGGCCAGGTCGAAGCCTATACCATCCGTGCCTACCGAGACGCCTAGCCCCAGGTGGTCGAAGAATCCGAACGCTTCTTTTTTGGTTTGTGCCTGAATGCCTTGCATACAGAGCATGGCCATGAGCATAATGGTGATTGTTCTTTTCATCGTGATAATATTTATGGTTTTACAATATTTACTCTCCAAAGATGGCCGTTTGTGACATGGCATAACGAACATGGACAACCCCGACCAGCCTGAGTGAATGCTGTGTGAGGGCCAGTTCTGGTTGCAAAGATACGAATTAAGGTCGACAAAACCAAATAAAAACCATAATTTCTCCCAATGGTGCCCCTATTTTTCCTCGTCTGGCGCCAAAATGTTGAAAAAAATGGTACGCCACGAGTTGTGTCTTCATCAGCAGATGACGGTACCGTGCTGACCGTCGATGGCCTGTGCACTGGTGATGACCACCCGCTTCACTCCGGCATGGATGGCGGCTAGTGCATTGTCAATCTTGGGTACCATGCCGCCGCTGATGGTGCCATCGGCCTTCAGTCGCTCAAAATCGGTGGCGTTGATGGTGGGTATGACGCTGTGGTCGTCATCGGGATTGCTCAGCACGCCAGGTTTCTCAAAAGCATAGATGAGGGTGACGTCGAAGAGCTTCGCCATGGCCTTGGCCGTTTCCTGGGCCATGGTGTCGGCGTTGGTATTCAGCATGTTGCCTTGTCCGTCGTGGGTCAGTGGGGCGATGACAGGAATGAGCCCAGCCTCAATTAAGCGGGCTATTTTCTGGCCATTCACGCATTTCACGTCGCCCACGAAGCCATAATCGATGCCCGACTTCAACGGTCGCTTTGCGGAGAGGATGATATCGGCATCGGCGCCAGTCAGTCCGATAGCGTCGGCCCCCAGCGCCTGCAAGGAGGCCACCACATGCTTGTTCACCAGGCCACCATAGACCATGGTGACCACCTCCAGCATCTGGGCGTCGGTGATGCGGCGGCCTTCCACCATCTTTGTTTCTATGCCTAGGCGCTCGGCCATTTTCGTGGCTCTTCGGCCACCGCCGTGTACCAGAATCTTCGGTCCTGCGATGGCTATGAACCTGCTCAGCAGCTCTTTCAGCTGCTGCTCGTCCTCCACCACGGCGCCGCCCACTTTGACGATGGTTAACACGCCTGCAGCCCCTTCACCGGCGAGGGAAGCTTGACCTGGCTGAAGAATGCTGTTTGATGTCTCTGGTTCCATTGGGCAGGGCATTTATTCCAAATAGGTATATCCGTACAATCCCGAGCGATAGTTGCTCAGGAACTCCTTGCCTTCCTCCAAGGTAATCTTTCCGCTCTTCACGCTCTTCGTGACCCACATCTCCAGCTGGCGCACCAGCTTCTTCGGATCGTACTGCACGTAGTCGAGTACTTCGGCCACAGTCTCGCCGTCGATAATCTGGTCAATGTGGTATTGTCCGTCCTTCACACTGATGTGTACGGCGGTGGTGTCGCCGAAAAGGTTGTGCATGTCGCCCAGAATCTCCTGGTAGGCGCCCACTAGGAAAACGCCCAGATAGTAGTCCTCGTTTTTCTTCAGTGAGTGTACGGGAAGCGAGTGGCTGTTGTGGCGGTTGGTGGCGAACGAGGCTATCTTGCCGTCGCTGTCGCAGGTGATGTCCTGCAGTGTGGCATTGCGGGTGGGGCGCTCGCCGAGACGCTGGATGGGCATAATGGGGAATATCTGGTCGATGGCCCATGAGTCGGGCAGGCTTTGGAACAGTGAAAAGTTGCAGAAGTACTTGTCGGCCAGCAGCTTGTCAATGTTCATCAGTTCTTCGGGAATGTGCTTCAGGTTTTTGGCCAGGGCATTGATTTCGTGGCATACGCTCCAGTACATGGCCTCTATCTCGGCGCGCGTCTTCAGGTCGACGATGCCGTGGCTGAAAAGGTCGAGCACCTCTTCGCGTATCTGCTCGGCATCGTGCCAGTCCTCCAGCACATTGCGGGGACTGAGATTGTCCCAAATGTCATACAGGTCTTTCACCAGCTGGTGCGAGTTCTCATCGGGCTCGAACTCCTCGTTCATCTCGGGCAGTGAGGCCGTTTCCAGCACGTCGATGACCAGCACCGAGTGGTGGGCTGCCAGTGAGCGACCACTCTCGGTGATGATGTTTGGGTGGGGGATACTGTTCTTGTTGGCTGCCTCCACAAAGGTGTAGATACAGTCGTTCACATACTCCTGAATGCTGTAGTTTACCGAACTCTCGCTGCTAGGCGAGCGGGTACCATCGTAGTCCACGCCTAGTCCGCCGCCGCAGTCCACGAAGTCCACATTGTAGCCCATCTTGTGCAGCTGCACGTAGAACTGCGAGGCTTCACGCAGAGCCGTTTGTATGCGGCGTATCTTCGTAATCTGGCTGCCTATGTGGAAATGGATGAGGCGCAGGCAGTCGCGCATGTCTTTCTTGTCAAGCAGTTCCAGGGCTTCCAGCAGCTCGGCACTGGTCAGTCCGAACTTCGAGGCGTCGCCGCCGCTTTCTTCCCATTTGCCGGCGCCGCTGCTGGCCAGCTTGATGCGGATGCCTATGTTGG
>CAMNJH010000119.1 GCA_946541275.1 uncultured Prevotellaceae bacterium | reverse complement strand
TCATAGCCGCCATCGGATGGCGCATCCAGCGGCGCACGCCGCCCCCGACGCCGTGCCCCCCCCTATTCCGCGGCCCCTCATGAAACATCCTTGGAAAAAAGTTGGCCGTTTCTGCCTTTAGTTCCAAATAATTGTGTACCTTTGCACGGAAAACCTGAAAAAACAGAGAGAGTGTACTATGAATGATTCCCACTTAACCTTGAACGCCAACCCCATCGTGGCAGCGCTTCAAAAGCCGTCGGCCCAGTTCACCAAGGCCGACATCATTGACTACATCGTCAGGAACGACATCCGCATGGTGAACTTCATGTATCCTGGCGGCGACGGCAAGCTGAAGACCCTCAACTTCGTCATCAACGACCTGGCCTACCTCGACACCATCCTCACCTGTGGCGAGCGCGTCGACGGTTCCAGCCTGTTCAGCTTCATCCAGGCCGGTTCCAGCGACCTCTACGTGCTGCCCCGCTACACCACCGCCTTCGTCGACCCCTTTGCTGAGATTCCCACCGTGACCATGCTCTGCTCCTACTTCGACAAGGACGGCCACCCGCTGGAGTCGTCGCCCGAGCACACGCTGCACAAGGCCGCCGAGGCCTTCCGCCAGGTCACCGGCATGCAGTTCCAGGCCATGGGCGAGCTGGAGTACTACGTCATCAGCGACGACGAGGGCGTCTTCCCCGCCACCGACCAGCGTGGCTACCACGAGTCGGCCCCCTACGCCAAGGCCAACGAGTTCCGCACCCGCTGCATGCAGTACATAGCCCAGGCAGGCGGGCAAATCAAGTACGGCCACTCCGAGGTGGGCAACTTCACCCTGGACGGCATCAACTACGAGCAGAACGAGATTGAGTTCCTGCCCGTCGACGTGGAGCAGGCCGCCGACCAGCTGATGCTGGCCAAGTGGATCATCCGCAACCTGGCCTACGAGCTGGGCTACGACGTCACCTTCGCCCCGAAGATCACCACGGGCAAGGCCGGCTCGGGCCTCCACATCCACATGCGCATGCTGAAGGACGGGCAGAACCAGATGCTCGCCGAGGGCGGCGTGCTGTCAGAGAGCGCCCGCCGCATGATAGCCGGCATGATGGACCTGGCCCCCGCCATCACCGCCTTTGGCAACAAGAACCCCACCAGCTACTTCCGTCTCGTCCCCCATCAGGAGGCGCCCACCAACGTGTGCTGGGGCGACCGCAACCGCAGCGTGCTGGTGCGCGTGCCCCTGGGCTGGGCTGCCGATGTCAACATGGCCGCTCTGGCCAATCCGCAGGACGCGTCGCTCACGGCCGACCTGCTGCCCATCACGTCGCAGAAGCAGACCGTGGAGATGCGCTCCCCCGATGGCTCCGCCGACCTCTACCAGCTGCTGGCAGGGCTCTGCGTGGCCTGCCGTCATGGCTTCGAGATGGACAACGCCCTGGAGCTGGCCGACAGGACCTACGTCAACGTGAACATCCATGCCGCCGAGAATGCCGACCGCCTGTCCACCCTGGCCCAGCTGCCCGATTCCTGTGTGGCTTCAGCCGACTGCCTGGAGCGCCAGCGCGCCGTGTTCGAGGAGCATGGCGTCTTCGCCCCCGCCATGATCGACGGCATCATTGCCCAGCTGCGGGCCTTCGACGACAAGACCCTGCGCCGGAACATTGAGAACCATCCCGAGGAAGTGATGAAGCTGGTCACCCAGTACTTCCACTGCGGATAGCAGTGTATGATTATTTGACGCCGGAGTGTCAAATTTTTAGACATTCTTCGCCCGTTGACAGCTGTGCCCCTTGGCTGTTTCCCATTTATGCCCTATCTTTGCAGCATAAACCGAGTGTGATATGAAACAGCTAACAAGGGCATTGCTGTCGCTGGGACGGCGCGGACAGCACAACATAGTGAAGATTCTCTGCCTGGCCATAGGCCTGGCAGCAGGCGTGGTGCTCATGGGGAAGGTGGGCTTCGAGGGAAGCTATGACAACTTCTTTCCCACCAGCCACCGCATCTATCTGGTGAATGAGACCATCGTGCGCGATGGCGATTTCAAGGAGTTTCCGCAGACGGCAGGCGCCGTTGCCATGGGCATGAAGCAATACTGCCCGCAGGTGGAGGCCGCCACCCGCCTGACAAGGGTGCTGAGTGATTTTCCCCTGGTCACTGACGACCAGCGCAAGCTGAAGGCCACCATCTCGCTGGTGGACAGCTGCTTTTTCAATGTCTTCCCCTTCACGGTGCTGGTGGGCGATGCCCGGCAGACGCTGTCCCAGCCTCGTTACTGCATGATTAACCGTTCGCTGGCTGAGAAGCTGGCGGGAGCCGGGCCGTTGGCTAATGTGGTGGGCACAAGGCTTTACATGGGCGACGTGGGCAATCTGGATATGACCGTGGGTGGCATCTTCGAGGACATACCGCTCAATTCCACATTTGCTGATGAGCAGGTCATGCTCTCCATGCCCACCATTGGCCAGCTGATGTGGGATGGCCGCAGTAACTGGGTGGGTAACGACCGCTACCGCTCCTTCTTGCGGCTGGCTGAAGGCACCAATCCTGCCGACATGCAGCCCCAGATAACCCGCATGATGGAAGAAAACATTGACCTGGAAGAACTCGATGAGGCAGGTATGGAGCTGGGCTACTCACTGACCCCTCTGACGCAGTTCAACACCAAGAGCATCACTATGCGGCGCATGATGTGGATACTCTCCATCCTGGCTTTCGTGCTCATCTTCTGTGCCGTCATGAACTACCTGCTCATCGTCGTGGGTGGAGTCACGCGTAGGGCCAAGGAGATGGCCGTACACAAGTGCTACGGAGCTGAACGCCGCAATATTTACGCCATGGTGCTGGCCGAGAGCGTGGTGCACTTGCTACTTAGCGCGGCGCTGGCCGCCCTGCTACTGCTGCTGTTCAGAGACACCGTGGAACACCTGACGGGGGCGCCGCTCGGCGTGCTGCTCACCTGTGGCAGCAACCTGTGGATGCTTTCCGCTGTGTGCCTGCTGGTGCTGGTGGTGACTTGGCTGGTGCCCAGCTGGCTCTATACCCACGTGCCTGTGGCCGTGGCCTTCCGTCGCTATGGCAAGAGCCACCGCCAGTGGAAGCTCTGTCTGCTGGCCATGCAGTTCATGTCGTCAGCATTCCTCCTTGCGTTGCTTTTCGTGGTGGCGCGTCAGTACAGCCTCATGTTGAACGACCATCCTGGCTACGACTATCATCATCTGGCCATCAGCAAGCAACAGGGTCTCAGCCCGGCCGAGCGCCAGCTGGTCGTGAGCGAGCTGCGCAAGCTGCCTTGCGTGGAAAGCGTCACCACTTCCACCATGCTGCTCACCGACGGCCAGAGCGGCGACAACATCACGTTGCCCGACGATCCGCGAGAATATATGAACGTGGCCGACCTCTACTTCACGGGCGACGGCTATTTCCAAACCATGGGCATACCCGTGCTGCAGGGCCGCACCTTCACGGAAGGCACCGACACGCTGTGCGAGATGATGGTGAGCCGCCGCTTTGACGAGCGCATGTGCCAGCTGGTGGGCTGGGATTCGTCACTGGGCCAGCAGGTGCATTGTTCGTCCTTTGGCGACACACGTTTCACCATTGTGGGCATCTACGAAGACGTGCTCCTGGGCAGCATAGCTGCCACCGATCAGCGGGCCAGCGTCATGTTCTATCGGAAAAACATTGACAACCAGATGCCTGTCATCACTGTCAGGTTCCAGCCCATCAGCTCAGAGGCATTGGCTGAGGCCAACCGTCTGCTGGAACGCCTGCTGCCAGGGAAAGAAGTGTCGCTGAAGCCCTACACGTTGTTGATGACCGAGCTATACACTGACTCACGCCATTTCCGCACCACCGTTCTTATTGGCGGTCTGGTCACGTTGTTCATAGCCCTCATCGGACTGATAGGCTATATGGCGGGTGAGGTGTTGCGCCGCCAGAAGGAGATTGCCATCCGCAAGGTGAATGGTGCCCAGACACGCCAGGTGCTCCGGCTTTTCTTGCACGACGTCTTGCGCGTGGCCCTGCCGGCGGTAATAGCAGGCGGTGTTGGGGCCTTCTTCGTGGCCCGCCTGTGGCTGCAGCAGTTCTCGGTGAAAACCAGCCTTACGCCATGGCTCTTCATGGGCTCGGGCCTGCTGGTACTGGCTGTTGTGGTGGCCGTTGTCGTTCTGGGCTGCTGGCGCGTGGCCGCTGGCAATCCCTCGCACTATCTGAAGAACGAATAGTCACGGCACTGGAGGGCACAGCACGCCAGACACGTCACGTAAAAACTGAGTCCTTACGCGTGCGCGCGTAAATAGGAAAGTGGATAAAAGTGCTACAAGTGCTACCGTGCTTTTTAACTGACTGGAATACAGTGTTTTATGGGTGCATTTTGGCATTTTGAAAATGCTACCGGAAATACTACTGTCACCCCCTACCGTCCACTTGCACATTCCTGACTTTTTGTGCAAAAATGAGACATATAGAAAAGTCGCGCCTGACTTTTCTATATGTCTCATCATAAAATTTTTAAACGGCGCCGACTTTTCAAAAAACGGCGTCGACTTTTTGAAAAATCTCGTTGACTTTTTTTCGTGCGGCGCCGACTTTTTGGGATTGGTAGCACCAGTAGCACTTCCGGTAGCACGAAACTATGGTGAATATGCACCCGTAAGTGCCAATCCATCAGTGGCTTATGGCCGTTGGTAGCACTTGTAGCACTTCTTTTCGCGCGATATATACGCGCACGCGCGAGAAACAGACGGTCAGGGCTGTGTCTAGCCTGTTCTGTAAAGGAATCATACAAGCGTGTGTATAATCTTTAGACAACCATGCTTTGGCGGCTCCAAAAAGTTTGGAGGGGTAGGGGAATGGTGCTAACTTTGCAGTGTGAAAAGAAAAAAGTTGCCTCGGCGGTGTCACAATCGGCACCTGCGGGCGTACTAAAAGAAAACAATTTAAAAAATTAAAAGAAGATGAAAAAGTTAGCAGTTCTTTCCCTGATGTGCCTTCTGACCATGGTCACAAGCGCACAAGTGCTCACCTCGAAGACCGTTAATGACGTCTACGAGCAGATGACTCTCAACGACGAAAAAGGCTTTGCCTACAATGCGGAGCGCAATGAGGCCGGCGTAATCACCACCATGTATGTCTACCGCCGCAAGGGCGACCAGCTAAAGCCCCACTGCCAGTATCAGTATGACTATGATGACAATGGTTTGTTGCAGCGGCGCACCATTCTGCGGTGGAAACGAGGCGCCTGGCGCAGCACTGCCCGTCTGGACTATCAGCTGCAGGATGGCTGCTACATGGTGGAGTTCTGCCGCTGGAACAAGCGCTCCCGTCAGTTCGACGCTCCCATGGAACGCATGACCTATGCCCTGACGGAAGGCCAGCAGGTGGACTACATCAGCTCTTACCACCGCGACCACGCCCATGATGCTTTCCGGCTGACGGAACGCCTGGAAGTCAGCCACCATCAGCTGCCCGCCAGCGGTTATCTTACACTGAAGTGAGTGTGACCATAGCTTGCCCCGGTAAGCAACAATATGGTGCTAGTTATTATAAATCTCTCTCTCCGGCAGGCCCGTCTGTGAAGATATCGGCCTGCCTTTTTATATGCCGTGTCCGGTCAGAAGTTCTGGTGTTGAGTGTATAAGATTCATACAGTGTAGTGTCAAATTTTTAGACATTCTGCCGCGTGCCGGCGACGAAGCCTTGCCGGATTCGTTTTTTCGTAGTACCTTTGCTGAAAAATAGGAACCAAGAATGATTGTACTGAAGAACCTATGGTACATGGCACGCCGTTTCAAGGCTGCCACGGTGCTGAACCTGCTGGGGCTGACGGTGGCCTTCGCTGCCTTCTATCTGATCATGACGCAGGTGGACTACAGCTATTCCTATAATAGCTGCCTGGCTGAGGATGGCCGCGTATTCCGCCTGGAGTCGAAGTCGAACGATGCCGCCAAGTGGGGCACCTATTGCAACAGGCCCCTCCACAGTTATATTCGCAAGATGCCGCAGGTGGAGGCGTTGAGCGAAGTGGTCTGCTGGGCTTCCACAATAAAGATTTCGGTGGGTGAGAGTACCATTGAGCATGAGCTGGTGGGCTGCAGTGCCAGGCCTTTTGAGGCTGTGGCCCCGCCGCGTTGCCTGGACGGACAGCTGGAGCTGGACAGCCTGAGCCACAACGCCCTCATTCCCGCTTCGCTGGCTCGCAAGCTCTTCGGAAGGGTGAATGTGGCGGGGCAGGCCGTTTGCGCCAGGCAGGACACGATGACAGTGCGCGGTGTGTACGAGGATTTCGATGACAACTGCTCCATGAAGAACTACATATATTATTATGATGCGTGGAACCAGGATAATTGGGGGGAGTGGAGCTATCTTGGCTATGTGAAGCTGCAACAGGGCGTGGATGTGGCCGACTTCTGCCGTGACCTGGGGCCTAGGCTGAAGAAGGAAATCATGCAGGACATGATGGGCCAGGCGCTGGGCGATGGCCGCATGACCGAGGACGACCGTTCGCTCTTTGAGGAACAGTTCAATGCGTTCTTCGACGGCCAGGACTTCCGTCTCAGACCCATTGAAGAGACCTATTTCTCGGGTGTCAGCGACGAGGACCGGGGCAATCCCGCCATGCTCTTTGTGCTGCAGCTGGCCAGTGTGCTGATTATCATCATTGCCGCCATCAACTTCCTGAACTTCACCCTGGCCGAGAGCCCCATGCGCATTAAAAGTGTGAACACACGCCGCGTGCTGGGCGAAGGCGTGGGCCGGCTGCGGCTGGGGCTGGTGGCTGAGAGTGTGCTGACGGCACTAGTGGCTCTGGGCCTGGCCCTGATAGTGTGTGTGGCCGTAGCACAGCAACACACTGGGCTGCTGCAAGGCTCGCTGGAGCTGCGTGAGCACACGGGCCTGGTGGTGCTCTTGGTGGTGCTGGCCCTGGCTGTGGGAGTGACGGCCGGCCTCTATCCCGCCTTCTTCGCCACGTCCTTTCAGCCGGCACTGGCGCTGAAGGGCTCGTTCGGACTGACGCCGAAGGGACGCCAGCTGCGCACCGCACTGGTGGGACTGCAACTGGGCATTGCCTTGTTCATGGTGGGCTATGTGGGCATACTACTGCTGCAGAGTCGCTATATCTATCACTCTGACTATGGCTTCGAGAAGGACGAGGTGCTCTATGCCAAGCTGCCCGATGAACTGATGGCGAAGAGGGATGCCCTGCGCACGGAGCTGATGCAGCTGCCAGGGGTGGCCGACGTCAGCTATTCGCGCTTTATACTCGGTTCGCGCGACACCTATATGGTCTGGGGCCGAGGCGACGAGGAGCATGCCATCAGCTTCACCTGTATCCCTGTGGACTGCCACTATCTGCGCACCATGGGCATCAAGGTGCTGGAGGGTCGCGACTTCACGGAGCACGACAGTGACTGCTATATCATCAACGAGGCGGCCCGAAAGCAGTGGCCCTGGGTGGAAGTGGACAAGAAACTGCTGGCCAACGACCTGCCCGTCATCGGCGTCTGCGAGAACATCCGCTTTGCCTCCATGCGGCATGACCGCATGCAGGAGCCGTTGGTATTCGTCATCATGGGAGAGGCGTTTTCCGACTGGAGTGACCTTCAGAAAGTGCTCAATGTGCGGGCTGCGAAGAACATAGACAAGACAGACCTGCGCCGACAGATAGAACAGACAATGGTGAAGATGGCGGATGGCAACGGCGAGGAGGTGGAGGTGCACTTCCTGGATCAGGAGCTGGAGCTGCTGTATCAGGAGGAGCTGCGCTTCATCGGCCAGGTGGGCTGGTTCTGTGGCGTCATCCTGATTATCACGCTCATCGGCGTGTTCTGCCTGACCATGTTCGAGACGGAGTACCGTCGCAAGGAGATAGGCATCAGGAAGGTCTTTGGCTCATCGACGGCCCAGGTGCTGGGGCTGCTCTGCCGTCGCTACATGTGGCTGCTGGGCATCAGCTTTGTGGTGGCTGCTCCGCTGGCCTGGTACACAGGCCACGAATGGCTGAAGAGCTTTGCTGAGCGCACCGCCATCAGCTGGTGGCTGTTCCCGGTGGCCCTGCTGCTGGTGGGACTGGTCACCCTAGGCACCGTGGTCATTCAGAGCTGGCGCTCGGCCAATGAGAATCCGATTAACAGTATTAAAACAGAATAAGGAAAGATGATTAAACTGGAAAACATTCAGAAGGTGTTCCGCACGGAAGAGGTGGAAACCGTGGCCCTGGGCGGCGTGTCGCTGGAAGTGAAGAAGGGTGAGTTCGTGGCCATCATGGGACCATCGGGCTGCGGCAAGTCGACGCTGCTGAACATTCTGGGACTGCTTGACAACCCCACCAGCGGCTCGTACTTGCTGGACGGACAGGACGTAGGCCAGCTGCGCGAAAGCCAGCGCACGAAGGTGCGCAAAGGGCAGATAGGCTTTGTGTTTCAGAGCTTCAACCTGATTGATGAGCTCAGCGTGGAGGAGAACGTGGAGCTGCCACTGGTCTATCTGGGCGTGCCCAAGAAGGAGCGCCGGCAGCGGGTGGCCGCCATCCTGCAGCGCATGGCCATCAGTCACCGGGCCCAGCACTTCCCGCAGCAGCTGTCGGGCGGACAGCAGCAGCGCGTGGCCATTGCCAGGGCGGTGGTGGCGGGGCCGAAGCTCATCCTGGCCGACGAGCCTACGGGCAACCTGGACTCCAGGAACGGCCACGAGGTGATGCAGCTGCTGACACAGCTGTGGCAGGAGGGCACGACGGTGGTGATGGTGACGCACTCGCAGCGCGATGCCTCCTTTGCCCAGCGCACGGTGAACCTGCTGGACGGGCAGGTGGTGGAGCAGACCATGATCTGACGCTGTTTTTGTAATGGAAATAATATAGTTGTTGGCACAAGAGCAAGGGCATTATAGCTTCCTTATTTAATGAAGAGAAATAGTTGGCTAA
>CAMNJH010000118.1 GCA_946541275.1 uncultured Prevotellaceae bacterium | reverse complement strand
ACGTTCCCGTCCTGGAGGATTCCTCAGGAGCTGGCCGTACAGGACTTGCCCATGTGTGTTAATCGTTTTTCGGCTGCAAAGGTAATAAAAAGTTGGCAGTTTGGAATCAGGACCATGGAGTTATTTGGCGCGGATTAACTTTTTTTAGTCATTCTCCAGATAAAAACTCCTGACTCAAGACTACAAACTGCCAACTTTTTTGTAATTTTGCAGCGTAAAAGAGAAGCGCTACAGAAAGCGCGATGAAGAATAGCTGTGACAGCACCTGAATACATACAACTGAGAGCCTTTGCCCGTATTGACGGAGTGAAGCTGGCCATACTATGGCTGGCAAGTTTTGCATTCTATGTCCTGGGTCTGAAGACGTCGGGCTTCGGGCTGGTGTCCCTATTGCTGGCCATCGCCACGCCTTTCCTTTCAGCCCGGTTGTTGCGCCGTTTCCGCGACGAAGGGTTGGAGGGGTTCATCTCCTTCGGCCGTGGATGGGTGTATGTGGTCTTCCAGTTTTTCTATGCGGGCCTGCTGTTTGCTATTGCGCAGTTCGTCTATTTTGCCTATCTGGACCATGGCTTCTTCATGAACAGCATTTCGCAGATGTTCTCCGACCCTGCAACGTCGGAGGCCATGCGGCAAATGGGCATGAGTGCTACAATAGAAGAGAGCCTGCAGATGCTGATGAGCCTGCGCCCCATTGACCTGGCGCTGAACATTCTGACGTCGAACCTGATACTGGGCTGCCTGATGGCGGTGCCTATAGCTGCCATCTGTAAGCGCAATAGAATACAACAAATAAAATAGACAACGATGGATATATCTGTAGTCATACCCTTGTATAATGAGGAAGAGTCGATACCCGAGCTGTTCAGCTGGATAGAACGCGTGATGAAGGAGCATGGCTTCACCTATGAGGTCATCTTTATCAGCGACGGTTCCACTGACCGCTCATGGGACATCATCTGTGAGCTGCAGCAGCGCTCTACAAACGTGAGAGGTATCAAGTTCCGCCGCAACTATGGCAAGAGCCCTGCCCTCTATTGTGGCTTTGCCGACGCACAGGGCGACGTGGTCATCACCATGGATGCCGACCTGCAGGACTCGCCCGACGAGATTCCCGAGCTCTTCCGCATGGTGAAGGAAGAAGGCTACGACCTGGTGTCGGGCTACAAGCAAAAGCGCTATGACCCCCTGTCGAAGACGCTGCCCACCAAGCTCTTCAATGCCACGGCCCGCAAGGTGAGCGGCATTAAGAACCTGCACGACTTCAACTGTGGGCTGAAGGCCTACCGGCAGGAGGTGGTAAAGAACATTGAGGTGTATGGTGAGATGCATCGCTACATACCCTATCTGGCCAAAAATGCCGGCTTCGACAAGATTGGCGAGAAGGTGGTGCACCACCAGGCACGAAAGTACGGCACCTCCAAATTTATGGGCTGGAACCGCTTTGTCAACGGCTATCTGGACCTGCTCACGCTGTGGTTCCTCAGCACCTTTGGCAAGAAGCCCATGCATGTGTTCGGATTCATGGGCTCGTTCATGTTCTTCATTGGCTTTGTGGCTTTCATCATCCTGTGCATCACCAAGTTCATGGGCAAGATCTGGATAACCGATTCTCCCTATTTCTACATTGCCCTGACCATGATGATTCTGGGCACACAGCTCTTCCTGGCAGGCTTCGTGGCCGACCTGATCAGCAGGTCGTCTTCAAGCCGCAACGACTATCAGATAGAAAAGACGGTAGGCTTTCAGGACAAACAATAATCAGCATAAAGAACTATGAGGACAGGACGACACACACTGAGCAGAGGGCAGAAGGCCAGCCTTGCGCTGGTGGCCTTCTTCATGGCATGCAGCGTGGCCATGATGTCCTGTTCCAGCATCAACTGCCCCGTGCAGAACACCGTGAGAACGCAGTTTGCCATCTACGACAACAAGGGCGAGGCTAATTTCGTTGACTCGCTTTGGGTGTGGACGGAACGCCAAGACGGTATCGACACACTGATACTGAACGCCCTCACGGGGAAAAGCACTTTCACACTACCCATCAGCTATATGCATCCTGAGGACCAGCTTATTTTCTTCATTGCTGATACCTCGCATGTGCAGACCATCGACACCGTTTGGCTGAAGAAAGACGATATTCCTCACTTTGAGAGCGTGGACTGCGCCGCCCATTTCTTCCACCAGCTCACGGCCATCCGCAGTACCCACTACGGCATTGACAGCGTGACAATAGTAAACTCGCTTGTGAACTATGACCAGAACAAAACCCATCTGCGCATTTATTTCAAGGCACGCCATTAGTTTTGGCAAGACCGCAGCGGCCGCCTGGGCCGTGGTGCTGCTGGGCCTTTGGTGCCAGCCGGCATCACTGCGTGCGCAAGGGTTCCTGAAGTGGGAGGCCGACTCGGTGCCGCTCTTTCGCGGTGTAGCCGTAGGATTCGACCTCGCCGGCGTTGCTCAGTTGCAGTTGGGCGATTATGGTCAGCTGGAGGCCATGCTGAAAGTAAACCTGCACGACCAGTATTTTCCCACCGTTGAGCTGGGCTATGGCAAGGCCAAGCATGAGGACGACCTGGTGACGGGCATCAGCTATCGCACCTCAGCGCCCTATCTGCGCATTGGTGCCGACGTGAACCTGCTGAAAAATAAGCACACCGGCAACCGTGTCTTTGCCGGACTGCGCTATGGCCTCACCTATTATAATGTAGACCTGGACCGCCAGCCTTTCACTGACCCTGTGTGGAAGTGGAACGTGAGTTACGGCGTGAAAGACGAGCCCTGTTACCAGCACTGGCTGGAACTGCTGTTCGGCATTGATGCCAAGGTGGCCGGGCCGCTGCACATGGGCTGGACCGTGCGCTATCGGCGTCGGCTGATGCACGACGACGGACTGCCAGAAAAGACCTGGTACGTGCCTGGCTACGGAATACAGGAGAGCACCCGACTGGGATACACATTTAATATTATTATAGACATCTGATATGAAAAAGAAATCACTTTATTGGCAAATACCACTTCTGGTACTGCTCATCGTGGGCACTTTCTTCATTGCCCGCAGCCGCTATCAGGACCATGCCGATGAAAACGGCAAGGACTCACAGGCGGCTGCGAATTTCATTCATAACGAGGGGTTCATGTTCGACACTGTCTACAGAATTACCTACGAGAGTGATGTCGACATGCACGGAGAGGTAGAACGGGCACTGAACAAGGTGGACAAGGTGTTCTCCATGTTCAACGAGAATTCCACCGTGTCATGTATCAACCGCGGTGAAAACCCAGAGCTTCCACCCATGTATGTGGAAGTCTACGAGAGAGCTGAGCAGATCAAGGCCGATACCGAAGGAGCCTTCGACGTTACCGTCGCACCACTGGTGAACGCCTGGGGATTTGGCTTCAAGTCGGAACAGATGCCTACACCAGCCCAAGTTGACAGCCTGCTAAAGATAAAGAACCAGCTGGACTACAGCGCTATTGCCAAGGGCTATGGTTGTGATGTGGCTGCTCGCGCACTAGACTCGCTGGGAGTGAAAAACTATATGATAGAAGTCGGCGGCGAAGTAGTGACGCGAGGCCACAATCCCGAGGGAAAACAGTGGCGCATTGGCATCACCAAGCCGGCTGAGGACGTGAAGAGCGAAATATACGCTATCATGAGAGTTGGCGACGTGGCAATGGCCACCAGCGGCAACTACCGCAACTTCTATTACAAGGAGGGCCGCAAGTATGCACACACCATCGACCCACGTACCGGCTATCCCGTTCAGCACGAATTGCTATCAGCCACGGTGCTGGCCCCCAAATGTACCGATGCCGACGCTTACGCCACATCATTCATGGTGCTGGGACTGAACAAGTCGAAGGAAGTACTGAAAAGGCATCCCGAGATGAAGGCTTACTTCATCTATACCGATGAAGAGGGCAAATTGGCCGTATGGCACTCGCCTGACATGGAGCTTGAAGACATGCCCTAACCTGCGCTCCATCCGATGCTAAAGCTGCAGCTATACGACCATCTGCTACGGTTTCAACTTTTTCAGGGGCTCAGCCGCACTGAGCTGCTGCAGATGGCAGGCAACACGAAGTTCGGCTTCATGAAGCAGGTGGGCGGCAAGGTCATAGTGAAGGAGAACACAGTGTGCAGCGAGCTGTTCTTCCTCATCAATGGCAGCATGGAGCTTGTTACCCGCAGCGATGATGGGGGCTATGACCTGGTGGAACAGGTGAACGCTCCTTGGTTAATTCAACCCGATGTGCTGTTTGGCGCACAGACACGGTTCACGGGGTCTTATCGCACCATTTCCGACTGTCACTTCATCACTTTGTCAAAGGACGAGGTGCTGCGCCTTTTAGACGACTTCCTGATTATCCGATTGAACATACTGAACATGCTCTCCACGCTGACTCAGCGACGGGGACACCAACCATGGCGCAGCACGCCACAGTCATTGCAACAAAGGTTTATTCGCTTCGTACTCGACCGTGCCAATTATCCAGCAGGCCCCAAGCAGTTGCGCATTCTGATGACTCGTCTGGCAGCAGAGCTGGGCGACAGCCGACTCAACATATCGCGCATGCTCAACAAGCTTCAGGACGGCGGACTGCTAAAACTACATCGCGGACGCATAGATATTCCTTCACTTGAAAAACTGCTACAGGGTGTCTGAAGATGACTTTTCCTTTGGCAAAGATATTACCCTTGACGCAAAGTGCTGAACTTTATGCCTAACGCGCGTGCGCGTAAATATAGGACGAAAGTAAGTGCTACAAGTGCTACTAGCGATTATAACAAGCTGAAACACAACATTTTGCGGGTGCATTTTCATTTTTGGAAAATGCTACTGGAAAAACTACTGGCAGGGATGAATTGCCAATAGCACATTTAGGAGTTTTTGTGCAGAAATGAGACATACAGAAAACTAGTGCCCGACTTTTCTGTATGCCTCATCGGGTTTTTTTCAAACGGCGCCGACTTTTTGAAAAACGGCGGCGCCGTTTTGAAAAATCTCGTTGACTTTTTGAAAAATCTCGCCCTCTTTTCTGTCTGGTAGCACCTGTAGCATTTTTGGTAGCATTTCTGAAAGTCAAATTTGCACCCGTAAACAGCAAAACACCAGTCAGTTAACACCGCCAGTAGCACTTGTAGCACCTTCTCACGCGCAATATATATACGCGCGCGTATAAAAAAGCGTTAATTGTGCCAACTGCTATGTCATGCCTATCTTTTAGTCATCTTACAAGCACGAGAACAAAAACGTCGATGAAATGGCTGTTATTTGCAAAAATACTACAACTGCACACATGCTAAAGCTGTGCAACAAAAAGTCAACGACATCGGTGAAATCGCAGTCTTTTACTAAAACATTTTGCCGTATGAATAAATATGCGTAATTTTGCAGTCAGAAATGAGAAAACTACGAACCATAGAAATGGAGCGGCTGACAGCAGAGGAGTTCCGCCTAGCAGAAAAAATGCCGCTCACGGTGGTACTCGATGACGTACGCTCCATGCACAACGTAGGGTCAGTGCTACGCACATCGGATGCCTTCCGCGTGGAGGAAGTGGTGCTATGCGGCATTACGGGCACCCCCCCCCACCCCGAGATTCACAAGACGGCACTTGGAGCTGAGGACAGCGTCAGATGGCGCCACGCTGAAAGTGCTCTGCAAGCCGTGGAGCAATTGAAAGCCCGAGGAGTGACGGTACTCAGCGTGGAACAGGCAGAGGGCTCCACCATGCTGCCGGCTTTCTGCGCCAACCGCCATCAGCGCTACGCCATCGTGCTAGGCAACGAGGTGAAAGGCGTTCATCAGGAAGTCATCGATGCCAGTGACGGATGTCTTGAAATACCTCAACTGGGCACCAAGCATTCCATGAACGTCAGTGTCACCGCCGGCATCGTCATCTATCACTTTGCTCTGCAAATGAGAATCCTTACAAGCCTATGAAATGGCATAATTGCAAAAAATACCCATTCCATCGTTGATTTCTGTCTCCCTTCGAGCGTTTTTCCCCCACTTCTCACTCCTAACTCTTAACTCCTAACTAACAAAAAACATCCATTCCATCGATTTTCTGCACCCATTAGAGCGAATGAACCACCACTCCTAACTCAACAAAAAAGGCTGCCCTCAGATGAAAGGACAGCCTTTAATCTCGCAGGTAAGAATGAATTACTCTTCGACAGAGAACTCATCCTTGGTAACGCCACAAATGGGGCACACCCAGTCGGCGGGAATGTCTTCAAAGGCAGTGCCAGGAGCAATGCCGTTGTCAGGATCGCCAACTTCGGGATCATAGACGTATCCGCATACGTCGCAAACATACTTTTTCATAAGCTTAATCACTGTTATTAGGGGTTAGTATTCGGGTAACTTTATCGACAATCATTTCAGGGCTGATGCCGTTCAGGCAGGCATAGTCGCCGCGCTTGCATGGCTTCTGTCCAAAGATGCTGCATGGCCTGCACTCCAAGTCAACGCCCACGGCATTGGCGGGCGACTGCTTCCAGCCCAGGAAACCAGCATTGGGATGGGTGGCGCCCCACACGGAAACCACAGGGGTAGCCGTCAGCGAGGCCAGGTGCATGTTGGCTGAGTCCATGGACACCATGACGTCAAGATGGCTCATGAGAATGAGCTCCTGGTGCATGGTCTCCAGATGTGTACTGGCTGACACGCACTGGGGCAGCACCTTGGCCCACTGGTCGAAGTACTGCTCTTCCTGCGGACCACGCCCAAAGAGGAAGAACCGGGCCTTGGGATAGCGCTGGGCCAACTGGCGGACGACCTGTTCCATCTTCTCCGGCGGGTAGACCTTGCCGGGATGGGCAGCAAAGGGGGCTATGCCTATCCACTGCTCCCACGAACGCTTGGGGCCGATGATGGCAGGCAACAGGTTCAAGTTGCCGCCCTCGGGGGGGAATATCGAGGTGAAGGAAGGCTGATGGATGGGGAAGCCCAGCTTGGCAAACACCTCCAGATAGTTGTCGAACGACGTGGGCAGGGGCTGCTTCGCCGGCTTCTTATGGCCCACCAGATGGCGGCGTGCACTACGGTGCTTGTTGATGTGCTCCACGCGGAAGCGCCCAATGTTGAAGCGCAGGCGCAAGTAGCCTGAGCGCAGCACGTTGTGCAGGTCGGCAACATGGGTGAACTGCTTGGCAGCCAGACGGCGATACAAGGAGTTCAGCCCCTTCACGCCGTGATATTCGCCTTTCAGGTCGGCCTCCATGAAGCTGACGTTGGGCGCCAGGTCGTCGAAGAGGGGGCGGGCTATGGGCTTGCTCAGTACCGTGATGCGCACATCCGGGTACTGCATGGCCAGCGAATAGACCACGGGCACCACCATGACCACATCACCCAAGGCTGAGAAGCGTATGACAAGTATATGCTGCTTCCGTTTCATGAACCCTGTTCTCAGCAATTAGCTATTTTTATAGAGAATGGGGTTTGTGGAGGGATCGTTGTACATTTTCATCTGCCTGTAGACCTTCATGTACTTCCGTCCATGCTCTATATCTTCCAGCAGCTGGTCGATGGCCAGCGAGAGGTCCTTCTGCTGCTCCAGCAGCACGCCCAGCTTGGCCTGACACTTGGCACGGTGCTCCTCGGTGGCATCCTTGCGGCTGGTCTGTTCCTGCATGTGATAAATCTTCAGGGCCAGGATGGACAGCCGGTCAACGGCCCAGGCGGGGCTCTCGGTGTTCAGCCGTGCGTCGGGCAACGGCTTCACCTCGCTATAAGTCTGGCGGAAATAGGAGTCAATGTCTTCCACCAGGTCAGTGCGGTCCTGGTTTGAGCGGTCAATGCGTCGTTTCAGGGCCAGCGCCTCCATGGGGTCAATGTGTGGGTCGCGGATGATATCCTCATAGTGCCACTGCACGGTGTCAATCCAGCATTTCAGGTACAGTTTATACTCTACTGATTCGCGGTCGTAGGGATTGCGAATGGGGGTATCCACATTGTCGGTCAGGTGATAGTCGTCAATAGCTTGACGGAATATCTTGTTCGCTTGTTCTGTAAAAGTCATTATTGTTTCTCTTCAATTATTGAACTATTGAACATTCATCATTAAGCATCGCGCTGGCGAGTGCCCATGCGAGCCTCCACGACGTTCACCACGTAGTCGCCCAGCTTCTCGCATTCGTTGATCAGGTCCATGTAGACGGTACCCTCGGCGTAGGTGTACTCGTGGTTGTTGATGTCCACAATGTTCTGCGCCTTCAGCTGGTTGCGGAAGTTGTTGATTTCGTTCTCAATGTTGAATGTGCGGTTAACGTCGAAGCCCTCCTTGCGCCCGCTCATCAGCTGATTCATCTGTGAGAGGGCATTCTCGGTGAGGCCCATCATCTGGTGCAGGTGGCTGTATTGCTTCTCATTGAAGTGGTCCTGCTTGGCCAGATACTTGCGGTTGATGGTGCGTGCCATGTTGTAGCAGGCGTCGCCAATACTCTCCAGCTCGCTAATCTCACGCAGCATAGCGCGAATCTTGCCCTTTGTCTCGTCGCTCAGGTGAGCGTCGCTCACCTGCT
Organism: uncultured Prevotellaceae bacterium; assembly: GCA_946541275.1. Taxonomy (GTDB): domain Bacteria; phylum Bacteroidota; class Bacteroidia; order Bacteroidales; family Bacteroidaceae; genus Prevotella. Next base: position 540 of record CAMNJH010000118.1, on the reverse strand, counting down.
CCAGATACTTGGCAATCTCCAGTTCCATGTTGTCGCTGATACTCTCATACTTCTCTATACGCGTGTAGAGCTTGTTGAAGTTCTCGTCATCCTGCTTCTTCCCTGACAGCGACGACGAGTCGTTGAGCAGCTGCTGCACCATGACAAACATGCGCTGCATGCGGTCTGAGAACGACTGAATCTCCTTTTGGGCCTCGAGCACCGAAAGTTCGGGGGTCTTCATGAAGCCGGCAGTGATGAAATGCAGGCGGAAGTCTTCCTCCTCGTCCACCTTCTTCGACTTGATGACCCAGCACACGAAGCGCTCAATCTGACGTATGAACCAGATGAGGATGCTGGCATTGATGACATTGAAGGTTGTGTGGAAGGCGGCCAGGACGAACGTCAGCTTGGCAGCATTGTCCAGGAACTCCTGGGGGGTCACGGAATCCTTCGTCATATCGACGTCATAGCCCACCCATCCGCACACCATACGGATGAACGGTTGGAAGACAACCAGAATCCACAGTACGCCAAATACATTGAAGAACATGTGGGCCA
>CAMNJH010000117.1 GCA_946541275.1 uncultured Prevotellaceae bacterium | reverse complement strand
GAGGAGAAGAAGGCTGTGGAGTGCGGCTACTGGCACCTGTGGCGCTTCAACCCCGCCCTCATCGAGGAAGGCAAGAATCCGTTCAGTCTTGACTCTAAGGAGCCACAGTGGGATAAGTTCCACGACTTCCTGCTTGGTGAGGTACGTTACCTCTCTGTCAAGAAGGCCTATCCCAACGAGGCAGAAGAGCTCTTCGCCGAGGCCCAGAAGATGGCCCAAATCCGCTACAAGACCTACGTCCGCAAAACGCAGGAGAACTGGGAGGATTAATCCAAAAGTGTAGTCAGCGGTTTTGCCGCTGACCACACCTTACATGAATAAAGGGGGCATCCGATACTTCGGGTGTCCCTTTATTATGAGTCTATTTTCTCTTTGCCTCTTTTTTCAACTGCTTCAGGGTGGCCTGGGGTACTCCGCGTGCTTTGAGCTGTTGTTCTATTCGCTGGGCATCGCGTCGGCGGTGCATTGCACAGAGTGTGGCATACTGCCCCAACTGATACTCCAGTTCATCGGGTCGCAGCGTAAGAGCCTGCTCCCAGTCATAGAGAGCAGGGACATAGAGGCCCCTCTGTTGTTCCATACTGGCACGGGCCGCAAAGGCGCTAGCAGAATCGGGGGCCGTCTCAACCAGGATGTTCAGCTGGTCAAGCGCCTCTGCCTCCTTCCCTAGATGCTGTAAAGTGACGGCAAGCCCCAGTCTGGCGTCGAAATGACGGGGCACCAGACGCAACAAGTGCTCATAATCGGCTTGCGCCAGTTCATAGCGCCGCTGATGAACATTGACATAAGCACGGAAGAAGAGGGCTGCAGGGCAATGGCTATCCATATCCAGCACCCTACCATACTCTTCTGCGGCATAATCCCACTGCCCCAGTTCAATGTTGACTGCTGCCTTCCGCAGTCGCAGGTCAACAGACTGGGGTCGTAGCTCTATCTGGCGTGAAAGGATGGAAAGGGAATCGCGCCAAGATGTCTGGGCAGGAGTGGACAGGGAGAGGATACAGAAATATAAAAATAGGAGCGAGAAGTGAGGAGTGAGGAGTGAGCGATGTTTGTTTTTACCCCGCCGACTATTTGCTTCGCAACTAAAACATTCCATATTACTCATTCCCCACTCTTAACTCTTAACTCTTAACCCCTAACTCCTAATTCTTAGCTCCTAACTCTTTTTGATCCATTCCACAATCCATTGCCCTACCTCGCGAGTGCCATAGTGTAGACCTCCCTCTACCTGTATCTCGGGGGTGCGGACATTGGCAGCGAGTGAGGCATCGACGGCCTGACGAACGAGGGAGCCCTCGTCGGTGAGTCCGAAGTGTTCTAGCAGCATGGCTGCTGATAGTATTTGTGCCAGAGGGTTGGCCTTATTCTGTCCGGCTGCCTGGGGCCATGAGCCATGGACGGGCTCGAAGAGGGGCGTGTGGAGGCCAAGGCTGCTGCTAGGCTGGAGTCCCATGGAACCAGTGATGCACGAGGTCTCGTCTGTGAGTATGTCGCCGAAGGTGTTCTCAGTAACGATGACGTCGAAGAAACGTGGCTCTGTGAGTACGCGCATGGAGGCATTGTCTATGAACATATAGTCGGTGGTGACGTCAGGATACTGGGGCTCCATCTCCTTGGCTATCTGTCGCCACAAGCGTGAGCTGGCCAGCACGTTGGCCTTGTCCACCACGGTAAGGTGATGGCGGCGCTTCTGGGCATACTCAAAGCCTACTTTCAGGATGCGTTCAATCTCAGGGCGGGTGTAGATGTCCGTGTCGTAGGCCTTGTCGTTGTCCTGATATTTCTCGCCGAAATACATACCTCCAGTGAGCTCGCGGATGACGACGAAGTCAGCACCACGCAGCAACTCCTCTTTCAGCGGTGACTTATGGAGCAGGCAGTCGAAGGTGGCCACGGGGCGCACATTGGCAAAGAGGCCCAGTTGCTTACGCATGGCCAGCAGTCCTGTCTCAGGACGAATAGGGGCCGTAGGGTCGTTGTCGTACTTGAGTGAGCCCACGGCAGCAAAGAGCACAGCATCAGCTTGAAGGCATATCTGATGGGTCTCTGGGGGATAGGGATCGCCCACAGCATCAATGGCACAGGCTCCAACCTGGGCCTCATGATAGGTGAACTCATGGTTGAACTTATGTGCTATGGCATCGAGCACGGCTACGCCCTGCTTCATGATTTCCGGTCCTATACCGTCGCCCGGAAGAATGGCAATGTTCAATTTCATGTTGGTATACAGGTTTTAATGGGTTGCATGATAATTGTTGAGGGCGTCGTTGACGGCGTTCTGTATCTCGGGGTCGTATTGTCCCACGAGGAAATAGTAGGCAAAGGCAAGCACGACGAGTAGCACGACGACGACGATTGCCCTAACGAGGCAGGTGACGACATTCTTGAGAATGAAAGCTGCTATGACGATGGCCACCAGGGCGAAGATATAGAAAGCAATGTTACTCATCACGATATCTGGGTGATTGGAAGATGCGACGGAATGCCACGGGAACAGGAGTCTCAAACTCCATGGGTTCACCCGTGACGGGATGTGTGAAGCAGAGTAGTCGGGCATGGAGACAGAGACGGTGTAGGGGATCGTCGCCATTGCCATACTTGGTGTCGCCACAGACAGGGTGCCCCATGTCGGCGCTGTGAACGCGAATCTGGTTCTTGCGACCTGTTTCCAGCCGATACTCCACGAGCGAGTGCTCAGTAGTGCGCTGGAGCACATGGAAATGAGTGATGGCCAGCTTGCCACCATTGTCGACGGGTGAAGAGAAGGTGACATAGGCCTTGTTGTCCTTCAGCCAGTTGCGCACAGTGCCTTCATCCTGCTCCATCTCGCCGCTGACGACGGCCACATAGCGCCGGTCGTAGACAATCTGGTGCCAGTTGTGCTCCAGTATCTGTTCGGTCTCCATGTCCTTGGCATAGACCATGAGTCCGCTGGTGTCACGGTCTAGGCGGTGAACCACATGGGCAGTGCACTTCTGGCGGGAGCGGTGGAAATAGTCGTCCAGAACGCTCTTGACATTGAGTGTAGAATGTCCGGCAGCCATAGAGAGGATGCCGATGTTCTTCTCAATGACGATCAGCCAGCGGTCCTCATAGACAATCTTGACGAAGCGACTCTTGAAGCTGTTCTGGTTGCGTTTGGTCTTGCTGATGGCCACCTTCATGCCAGGTTTCAGGGGGAAGTCGAACTGAGTGACGGTGCGTCCGTCGACTTTGATGCCCCTACCCTGCAACGTAGCCTTGAGTTTGGAGCGTGTTGACTGCACATTACTCAGCAGCCACTCCAGCAGGGGCGCCTCCTCTTTGACCTCCAGATGGTCGTACAGTCCCTCACGGTTGTATCCTGTGTTTATTTTCATTCTCTCTATTTCTAGTTCAACGGGGAGGAAGGCATCAGATGCCGAATGGGTTGAGATTGGAATAAGCCTGACGCGTCTTCTGCTCAATGCCCTCGGCGGAGTAGTCGCCGCTGACGTCGGCCATCTCCTGCGGGTTCAGTTCTAGCACCATCTTCATGTCGGCCTCGGCGCCATCCTTGTCGTCCTGCAGAAGTCTAAGTCTGCCGCGCTCGCGGAAGGCATCAATGTTGAAGGGGTTGACGTCGATGACCTCGCCGTACTTCTTCAATGCGGCGTCAACCTGTCCCTGGGCGGCTTCGATGCGTGCGTGAAGCAGCAGCACATCTTCATTAGCAGGACTGTGTTCCTCCAGCCAGTCCACGTCCTGGCGGGCTGCCTTCAAGTCGCCCATCTGTAGTAGCGTCTGTCCGCGAAGCAGACGGGGCTCAATCAGCTCTTCATCGAGGGCAATGACCTTGGTGAGCCGTGCAATGGCCTGCACTACGTTTTGTTGCCCTAACTCGCATTTGGCATAGAAAAGGTGAGCCAGAGCATTCTCAGCATCGACAGCGATGGCCTGCTCACAGAGAGCGGCCATGGCGGTGTAGTCCTCCTTCATGTGGGCCACGCTGGCGGCTTGCATCATCAGGTTCACATTGTCGGGCTCCATGTCCACCACGGTCTTCAGCTCAGCAAAGGCCTCGTCGAGCATGCCCTGCCTGATGTAAGCCCTGGACAGGTAGTCGTGTACCTCGGGGTCGTTCTGGGTTTCGAGTGCCTTCTGAAAGCACTTCATGGCATACTCGAACTGTCCCATGCGCATGGCTTTCACCCCGTCGTATTTCAGCAGGTCGAACTGTCGCTCATCACTGTTTTTCTTAACTTCCTCGGGGTCTGCTTCCCCTCCGAATAATGTCTTCCAAAAGCCCATAATATTTTTTTGCATGCAAAGGTACACATTTTTATGGCAAAAATGCAGTTTTTTGGATAAAAAAGTGTAATTTTGCCAGCGTTATACATTCTTAATATAAATAAACATGATAGAACTCAAGACGATGCTCCTCTTCGGGCTGGGCGGTCAGGAAGTGTTACTGATAGCCTTGGTTGTGCTGTTACTCTTCGGTGGTGCCAAGATTCCTGAGCTGATGAAAGGACTGGGTAAGGGCGTGAAGAGTTTCAAGGACGGGATGAAGGAGATAGACGACGAGACGAAGAAGATCGATGAGTGAGCATACCGCCACATTCTGGGAGCACCTTGACGAGCTGCGCTGGACCATCATCCGCTCGCTGTTGGTGGTCGTGGTTTTTGGTGTGGCTGCCTTCTGCCTGAAGAACTGGCTTTTTGCAGTGGTGTTGGCTCCTACGTCGAGTGACTTCATCACCTTCCGTCTGATGGGCGCAGCGCCCTTCAGCATCCACCTGATCAACACGGGGCTGACCGAACAGTTCATGGTGCACATGCGCACCGCGGCTTATGCTGGACTGCTGTTTGCCTCGCCCTATGTCATCTACCAGCTGTTCCGTTTCGTGTCGCCGGGACTCTACCAGAACGAGCGGCGAGCCGCCTATTGGATTGTGACCGCCTCGTACCTCATGTTCATCGTGGGAACTCTGGTGTGCTACTTCATCATCTTTCCGCTAACCGTTAGATTCCTAGGAACTTACCAAGTAAGCAGTGAGATTGACAATATGCTGACATTGCAATCCTACATCGACACACTAATACCCATGTGCCTGGTCATTGGCATCATCTTCGAGCTGCCCGTGGTTTGCTCAGTACTGGGCAGGATGGGGCTGATTAGCTCAGCCGTGATGCGACGCTACAGGCGTCATGCTGTGGTGGCCATTCTGGTGGTGGCTGCCATCATCACCCCCACTACCGACATCTTCACGCTCCTGGTGGTGTCACTGCCCATCTGGCTGCTTTATGAAGTCAGCGTCTGGCTGGTTCCACAGAAGCATACCCAATCCTGAAAAGACAAACAACATAAAATAACATAAACTATTAATCATGCTAAGAACAATCCGTATCACTTTGGCCACCGTGTTCCTGCTTGGGCTAAGTCTGCTTTTCCTTGACTTCACCGGCACAGCCCACATCTGGCTGGGCTGGATGGCCAAGACGCAGGCCCTTGAGGCCTTACTAGCACTGAACGTAGTGGTCATCATCGGGCTGGCCGTGCTCACCTTGGTCTTCGGCCGCATCTATTGCTCGGTTATCTGCCCATTGGGCATTCTTCAGGACATCTTCGGATGGCTGGGTAAGAAGGCCCGGAAGAATCGTTACACCTACTCTCCTGAGGTGCGCTGGTTGCGCTATGTCATGCTGGCCCTGATGGTGGTTGCCTTAGTGGCAGGCATAGGCTCTCTGGTACAACTGTTGGCACCCTACAGCGCCTTCGGCCGCATCATGACCATGCTGTTCCAGCCCATTTGGAAGCTGGGCAACAATGTGTTGGCCACCTTTGCTGAGCGGGCTGACAGCTATACTTTCTACACCGTCGACGTGTGGGTCAAGTCGTTGCCCGTCCTTATCATTGCCGCCCTGACGCTGGTAGTGCTCTTCGTGCTAGCCTGGCGTGGTGGCCGCACCTATTGCAACACCATCTGCCCCGTCGGTACGCTGCTCTCGTTGCTGTCCCGCTTCTCACTGCTGAAGATTCGCTTTGATGCCGACAAGTGCAAGAACTGCTCGCTGTGCACCAAGAACTGTAAGGCATCTTGCATCGACTACAAGACGCACACCGTTGACCACTCACGCTGTGTGGTTTGCGGCGACTGTATCAGCAAGTGTAAGTTTGGAGCATTGAAGTATCAAGTCAGCCTTTCCACCGGCAAAAGCACAAAAGCTACCACCGTGGCTGCTGAGGGTACTTCGGCTTCACGCCGCTCGTTCATAGTGGGCACAGCCCTGGCTACCACGGCGGCCTTGGCACAGGAGAAGCACGTTGACGGTGGCCTGGCTGTCATCAAGGCCAAGCAGAGCCCCCAGCGACTGACGCCACTGACTCCTCCGGGTTCACTGTCACTGAAGAACATGGCCACACGCTGCACGGGCTGTCAGCTCTGCGTTTCGGAGTGCCCCAACGACGTGCTGCGTCCCAGCACTAGTCTGATGTCGCTGATGCAGCCCGTCATGCACTATGACCGGGGCTACTGTCGACCTGAGTGCACCCGCTGCTCCAGCGTGTGCCCTGCCGGAGCCATCAAGCCTATCGACAAGGTCGAGAAATCATCTATACAGATAGGCCATGCCGTCGTGATGGCTGATGAGTGTATATCTGCCCAGGGCATTGACGAGTGCGGCAACTGCCAGCGCCACTGCCCCACCGGCGCCATTGAGATGGTCAGTACCGACCCCAACGACGACCTGGCCCCCCAGGTGCCCGCTGTCAACGAGACGCTATGCATAGGCTGCGGCGCCTGCGAATACGTATGCCCCGTAAGGCCGCTCTCGGCCATCCATGTTGAAGGACACGAAGTACATAAACACTTATAAGCCATGAACCAGAAGGACAACCACATATCGCGCCGCTCATTCCTGAAGATGCTGGGTCTGGGCTCGGCCACCACACTGGCAGCCTGCGCCGGCAAGAGTACTACCAGCCAGGCCCAAGAAGAGTATAAGAACCAGCTGGAGCCCCCCACGGATCAGATGACCTACCGCATTTGTCCCACCACGGGCGACAAGGTCAGCCTATTGGGCTACGGCATGATGCGCCTACCCATGAAGGAGGAATCCGAGGAATTCGACCAGGACATGATTAACCAGCAGGTGGACTACGCCATCAGCCATGGGCTGAACTATTTCGACACCTCCCCCGTCTACTGCAAGGGGCAGTCAGAGCACTGCACAGGCATCGCCCTGAGCCGACATCCACGGGAGAAGTTCTTCGTGGCCACCAAGCTGTCGAACTTCTCACCTGACTTCTGGACGCTGGAGGGTGCCAAGCAGATGTACCATAATTCCATGCAAGAGTTGCAAGTAGACTACATTGACTACTACCTGCTTCACGGCATTGGCGGTGGAGGCATGGAGAACCTTCACCAGCGCTATCTGGACAATGGGGTGCTGGATTATCTGTTGGAAGAGCGTGCTACCGGGCGCATACGCAACCTGGGATTCTCCTATCACGGTGACATAGCTGTCTTCGACTACCTGCTGGAGCAGCACGATAAATACAAGTGGGACTTCGTGCAGATAGAACTGAACTGGCTGGACTGGGAGTATGCCGACGAGATCAATTCCAGCAACACCGATGCCTCCTACCTCTATGCCGAGCTGCAAAAGCGCGGCATCCCTGCCGTCATCATGGAGCCACTGCTGGGAGGCCGACTGGCTAGCGTGCCACAATACGTGGCCAGCCAGCTGAAGAAGCTGGACCCCGAGAAGAGCATTGCCTCGTGGGCCTTCCGCTATGCTGGCACCCCCGAAGGCGTGCTTACCGTGCTGAGTGGCATGACCTACATGGAGCATCTCAAGGACAACCTGCTCAGCTACTGCCCACTGAAGCCTCTCACAGAGGAAGAGCAGCGGCTGCTAGACACCACCATCGCCCATCAGATGATGGAGGAAGACCTGATTCCCTGCAATGCCTGCCAGTACTGCATGCCCTGTCCCTATGGCATTGACATCCCTTCTATCTTTACCCACTACAACAAGCTGAAGACAGAGCGTCGCCTGCCTGATGACATCGGTGATCCGCAGTACCGCGAGAACCGCAGGCGCTACCTCATCAGCCTGGACCGTGTGGTTCCACGCGACCGGCAACCCGACCACTGCATACAGTGCGGACGCTGCATAGCTGGCAGCAATCTGCCGGGAGGTAAGCACTGTCCACAGCAGATCAACATCCCGAAGCAAATGCAACGCATCAGTGAGTTCATAGAAAAGCTCAAGCAGGAGGAGTCACCTGCTTGAGCTAACGGCTATTGCTCACGAAACATTGTCTGCCCATCAGAGTTTCATGATGCGCTTCATCATCAGGTTCTCATAGCCCTCTGGGCAATGGGTGGAAAGGTAGACTGTGGGGTGTTCCTTGATGAACTGGCGCACCCGTTCAAGTGTTTCGCGTGCAGCCTGCTTGTCCTCAAAGACAATGCTGAGCTTATTGGCCTTCAGGGCAGCATCGCAATAGGTGATGTCTCCATGGAACATATAGAACAATCCGTCGTATTCCAGAATGACAATACTGTTGCCGAGGGTGTGTCCCTTGGCCTCAACGAGGTATAGTCTGAAGGGCTGCTCATCCGGCCCCACCATGACGGGAATCTCCTCAACGGCGGGGAACTGATGGTAGGCGCCATCCTTGTAGGTGACGCGCACAATGTTGTCGCCCTCCAGCTTCATAGCGTCGGCATCCTCTGGCGACACGTAGACCTTTGCATTGGGGAAGTACTCCAGGGCGGCCGTGTGGTCAGGGTGCTTGTGGGTGATGAGGATCTTGGTCACTTGCTCGGGCTGATACCCCAGCTCACAGAAGGCTTCCATATAGTCAGCCACTTTCTCGCCCATATACAGGGGGGCACCCAGTTTTTTAGCGGGTGCAGGCATGCCGCTTTTGAAACCAGTATCCACGAGGATGACCTCCTGGCCCGTGTCAATGAGGAAGTTCTGCAGACTACTGCGATAGATAATCTGTTCGTCGAACATCTCTTTTCCTTCCTCGCCTCCGAAGGCAAAGGGCTCATTCATGAAGCCCCCATCAAACATTCTTATTGCCTTGATAATCATTGTAA
>CAMNJH010000116.1 GCA_946541275.1 uncultured Prevotellaceae bacterium | reverse complement strand
GCATCTTCTGCGAGGTGTACTCGAAGATGTCGGCAATGATCTTCATCGAGAATGCAGGGGGATAGATATAGGTGTTGCGCACCATGAACTCCTTCAGAATATCGTTCTGAATGGTTCCAGCCATTTCCTCCAATTGAGCACCCTGCTCCAGACCAGCCACGATGTAGAATGCCAGGATGGGCAGCACGGCACCATTCATAGTCATGGAGACGGACATTTTGTTGAGAGGGATTCCCGAGAAGAGCACCTTCATGTTCTCCTCATTGCAAATGCTCACGCCAGCCTTACCTACATCGCCAACAACACGGGGATTGTCGGGGTCGTAACCGCGGTGCGTAGGCAGGTCGAAAGCCACAGAAAGGCCCTTCTGGCCGCTGGCCAGGTTACGGCGATAGAAAGCATTCGACTCCTCGGCGGTAGAGAATCCAGCATACTGACGGATGGTCCACGGACGGAACGGATACATCATGGAATAAGGACCACGAAGGTAGGGAGGAATACCAGCCGTAAAGTCAAGGTGCTCCATGCCCTCCAGGTCTTCCTTAGTATAAACAGGCTGAATGTCAATCTGCTCAGGCGTGCGCCAATTGGCGGTGATGCCATTCTCCTTCTGCCACTGCTGGCCATTCTTCTGCTGAATGCCAGCGTAGATATCTATATCTTTAAAATTCTTGCGTGCCATAATTTAGATTCCGAGTTTAGCATTGTACTCCTTGAGCGTACCGAGCTGGTTAGACTTAACGTGAATGAAATTCTCGATGCCAGCGGCCTTGAGGTCCTCCATGCAAGCTGGAGCACCAGCCACAACAAACATGGCACGACCGTTGAGATACTGATAGGCGGGGATGGCGTACTCGGCGTACTCATCGTCGCTTGAGCAGATGACCACAATGTCGGCGTTGGCTTCAAGGGCAGCGTCAACACCTTCCTCTACGGTCTTGAAGCCGAGATTGTCCATCACCTTGTAGCCTGCAGCGGCCAGGAAGTTGCACGAGAACTGAGCACGTGCCTGACGCATGGCCAGATTACCAATGGTGAGCATGAACGCGATAGGCTGCTTAGCAGCTTTCTCTGTAGAGAGGCGGAGTGCCTCAAACTCAGAAGCCAATCGCTCAGTGTTCAGAGCGGGCAGTTCTCCAGGCTCATGGCAAGCGGCACATGAGGCAGCAAGAGGTGTCTTTCCACCCGAAATCTCCGTGAAGTTGGGGAACTGGTTGGTGCCCAGAATGAACTCGCGGCGGGTGGCAGCAGCGGCGTGACGCTTATCGTTGCTGGCATTCACAGCATTCACGATGTTACCCTTCAGTGCTTCAGCCAGGAAGCCACCAGCGCTTTCAACTTCCAGGAATAGCTTCCAGCCTTCCTTGGCAATGGCATCGGTGAGGTGCTCAATAGTGTAAGAACCGCCCGAAGCGTCGACCAGCTTGTCAAAATGGGCCTCTTCCTTCAGCAGCAACTGCTGATTGCGGGCTATGCGCTCAGCAAATTCTGTGGGCACCTCGTAGGGTTTATCAAACGGGGTGACGACAATCGAGTCCACATTGGCTATGGCTGCCGACATGGTTTCAGTCTGCGAGCGAAGCAGATTCACATAGCTGTCGAACAAGGTCTGATTATACTCAGAAGTAATGGCGCAAACATGCATCTGGCAAGCGCAGTCACACTTGGGCTCATACTGTTTTACAATCTGTGCCCAGAGCAGACGGGCAGCACGGAACTTGGCTATTTCCATGAAATAGTTCTCCGAGACGCCCATGTTGAACTTGATACGCTTGGCAGCCTCGGTGGCATCGACGCCAGCCTCGGTCAGCAGGTTCAGATACTCAGCACCCCAGGCAAGGGCATAGCCCAGTTCCTGATAGATATAGGCACCGGCATTGTTGAGCGCCACGCTGTTCACATTGATGCACTTATAGCCAGGCAGCTCTGCTAGGGCCTCAATGAGAGGCTTAGCGCATTCTAGAACGGGCGAAACATCCTTTCCCTTGCTCAGGACCTTGCTGATGGGATCGAAATTGATGCTACCCTTCAAATCGGCCAGAGGATAGTTCTTCTCCTTGAAATAGTCCACCAGAATCTGAGCCAGTTCCACACAATGGCACTGGCAAGTCTTGAAGTTCAGCTCCACATACTGGGGCAGGATGCCTTCCAGCAGTGTAGCCACAAATTCCTTGCTGATGTCCTTTCCAGGAATCTTGAATCCCAGCGAGTCGACGCCTTTGTTCAGAATGTCGAGGGCCTTGGCATTGGCAACCTTGGCATCATCCACCTGAATGTCCTGACGCACGAACCAGAGATTGTTGTCTTTCTTGTTTCCACGCACGAAGGGGAACTCTCCTGGCAATGAATCGACTGCCTTCAAATCCTTCAAATCCTCTCTGCGATAGAAAGGCTGCACGTTGAAACCTTCATTTGTTCTCCATACCAAGCGTTTCTGGAAATCGGCCCCTTTCAGGTCGACTTCAATCTTGTCCAACCACTCTTGAGTAGTAGGCGCAGTGAACTCGGTAAAGAGTTTTTCTTTGTTGTTTGACATAGTGTGTGTAATTATTATAATAAGTGTAAAGTTCTAGCCTGCAAAGTTACACAATTTTTCTCTTTGTAGCAAAATTATCTACGATTATTTCGACGTCACTACTTATAAAAATAGTGAAAACGCACTCACATTGCGCTCTAAAATGGGCTCCCGATATCACATCGGAAGCCCACACAACACAAACACAAAAATCAGTCTCTTTTCAGAAGACTGTATGTCTTATCTTCTTTTTGGATTAACTTATTACTGGATACCGTCCTTGCGCAGTTTCTCCTGCCAGCGCCAAGCCGACTTCAGCACCTCATCGGTGGGGGTATCAGCCTTCCAGCCGAGCACCTTGTTGGCTTTGTCAACATTGCCCCAGACTTTCTCAATATCACCCTCACGACGCGGAGCATACTCCCAGTTCACTTTCACGCCAGTGGCCTTTTCGAAGCCCTCAACCACTTCTAGCGTGGAAAGGCCATGTCCAGTGCCAATATTGAACACTTCAACAGCGTCGGTCTCAGGCTTATCCAGCACGCGCTCCATAGCCTTCACATGTGCCTTGGCCAAATCGACCACATAAATGTAGTCGCGTATGCAGGTGTGGTCGGGAGTGTTGTAATCGTGGCCAAAAATCTTCAACTGCTTACGGATGCCCATAGCCGTCTGCGTGACAAAGGGAATCAAATTCATGGGCACGCCATTGGGCAGCTCACCAATGAGCGCTGATGGATGGGCACCGATGGGATTGAAATAGCGCAGAATAATTGACTTGATGGGGGCTCCTGAATGGATGTAGTCCTGAATAATCTCCTCATTGATCTGCTTGGTGTTGCCATAGGGCGACAATGCCTTCTGTATGGGCGCATTCTCCGTGACAGGCAGGTTTTCCTCTGTAGGCTGGCCATAAACGGTGCACGAACTGGAGAAAATGATGCCCTTGACGTCATACTTCGGCATGAGCTCCAGCAGATTGATGAGCGACGTGAGGTTGTTGCGATAGTACAGCAATGGCTTTTCTACACTCTCGCCAACTGCCTTTGAGGCAGCAAAATGGATGATTCCCTCAATCTTGGGGTATTTCTTGAAAACGCCCTCCAGGGCCTCCATGTCACAACAGTCCACCTTTTCAAAGGAAGGACGCACGCCCGTGATTTTCTCTATACCATCAACAACATTAGCATTGCTGTTCGACAAGTTATCAATGATTACTACCTCGTAGCCTGCCTCTTGCAGCTCTACTGTGGTGTGGCTCCCAATGAATCCGGTGCCACCCGTCACAAGAATTGTTTGTTTCATATTTATTTGCTTTAGTTTGTTACTGGATTTTAAGTATATTGAGCCACGTTAGGAATACATACTTTCCTTCTGCTCTTTGATGGCCTCATCATAGATATAGTCATCATATTGCATCAGCTTGTCGATAGTGCCATGAGGCGTCAGCTCAATGATACGATCGGCAACGGTCTGGATAAACTCATGGTCGTGCGAGGCAAAGAGAATGTTGCCCTTGAACTGCACCAAATTGTTGTTGAAGGCCTGGATAGACTCCAAATCGAGGTGGTTAGTAGGTGTGTCGAGAATCAGGCAGTTAGCGTTCTTCAGCTGCATGCGGGCTATCATGCAACGCATCTTCTCACCACCCGACAGGACATTGACCTTTTTCAACACGTCCTCCTCACGGAACAACATGCGGCCAAGGAAAGACTTCATCTGCACCTCATTGCCTTTTCCAAACTGAGAAAGCCAGTCCACCAGATTCATTTCTGATTTGAAGAACTCAGTATTGTCCAGTGGAAGATAAGCTGTTGTAATAGTGACTCCCCACTTATATGTTCCCGCCTGGGCCTCGCGGTTACCATTGATGATTTCAAAGAGAGCAGTCATCGCTTTGGGATTATGGCTCAGGAAGACCGTCTTCTGCCCTTTCTCGATAACGAAGTTCACGTTGTCGAACAATACCGTTCCATCAGGGTCGACAGCCTTCAGCCCTTCCACTTCCAGTATCTGGGTGCCAGGCTCACGATCCATCTGGAAGATAATGCCAGGATACTTACGTGTAGAGGGCGTTATCTGCTCCACATTCAGTTTTTCCAGCATCTTCTTGCGCGATGTGGTCTGCTTCGACTTAGCCACGTTGGCCGAGAAGCGACGAATAAACTCTTCCAGCTGCTTGCGCTTCTCCTCAGCCTTCAGCTTCTGGTTCTGCTGTTGGCGCAATGCCAGCTGCGAGCTTTCATACCAGAAAGAGTAGTTGCCAGAGAAAAGAGTCACCTTGCCAAAATCAATATCAATGGTCTGCGTGGAGACAGCATCGAGGAAGTGACGGTCATGGCTGACCACCATGACGCACTGCTCCAGCGAGCTGAGGTACTCCTCCAACCATTGTACGGTGTCGAGGTCAAGGTCGTTGGTAGGCTCATCAAGCAGCAGGTTATCTGGATGACCGAAAAGAGCCTTAGCCAGCATAACACGCACCTTCTCGTTGTTCGAAATGTCAGCCATTTGCTTATAGTGCTGTTCCTCTTTCACTCCAAGGTTCTGTAACAACTGAGCAGCTTCGCTCTCTGCCTCCCAGCCATTCATTTCGGCAAAGGCCATTTCCAGCTCGGCGGCATGATTGCCCTCTTCCTCTGTCATTTCGGGCTTGGCATAGAGCATCTCACGCTCCTTCATGTTGTGCCACAGGGGCTGATGTCCCATCAGCACGGTGTCCATCACCGTGAACTCATCATATTTGAAATGGTCCTGTTCCAGCACTGACAGACGCTCACCAGGACCTAGTTCAACTGTGCCCTTATTAGGTTCCAGCTCACCACTGATGGCTCGCAGCAGCGTTGATTTACCAGCTCCGTTGGCTCCGATGACACCATAGATGTTGTCATTGGTGAACTTTAGGTTCACATCCTTGTAGAGTGTCTTCTTGCCAAACTGAATGGCCAGATTCGTTAGTGTTATCATCTCTTAAAATACGATTTACTGAAGGAACATCTCCGATTGGACTGCAAAGGTAACAAATAATCCCCGAAAAGCCAAGCATTTCGAGGATTATTTTTCGGAGACGGCTTTTCATTCGGGCCATTAATGGGAATAAAACGGCCTATTATGACACCTCTTTTACAGAAGGCTACATGATAGTCAAAGGAGCACGTGAAATGCTAAATTTATTTAATAACAACTATTCTGCTTAACATATTGCACAAAAAATTTGTGAATGTGCAGAAATAGATGTACCTTTGCACAAAATTTTCAGAATTGTGCAATGAACACAAGCTCAAGTTTAAACGAATATTTTCGCAAAGCTATACTCAACAACTGGAACCAGAATGCGCTGACAGACTATAAGGGACAGACATTGCAATTCCATGACGTGGCTCGCAAAATAGAAAAGCTACATATAGCATTCCAAAATACGGGCATCAAACAAGGTGACAAAATAGCCATCTGCGGACGCAATTCAGCCCATTGGGCGGTAGCTTTTCTGGCCACGCTGACTTATGGTGCTGTGGCGGTTCCCATTTTACATGAGTTCAACGCTGAACAGATACACAACATTGTCAATCATTCGGAATCTCGTCTTCTCTTCGTGGGCGACTTTGTGGCCAAAGAGATTGACCCTGCCCAGATGCCTGCACTGGACGGTATCCTGAACCTGCCAGACTTTTCGTTGATGATGTCCAGATCGGAAAGTTTATCCTACACACGCGAACATCTTAATTTATTATTCGGTTCAAAATATCCAAGGGCGTTCACCAAAGAAGACGTAAACTACTATCAGGATAGTCCAGAAGAACTGGCGCTAATCAATTACACCAGTGGTACAACGGGATTCTCGAAAGGAGTCATGCTACCCTATCGTTCGCTTTGGGGCAATGTGGACTTCTGCCTTCGCAGATTGGGCAAGCAAGTGCCAGCAGGCTCGGCTGTGCTCGACATTCTGCCCATGGCCCACATGTATGGTATGGCCATTGAGTTCCTATTCGGATTCTGCAATGGCAGCCATCTGTTCTTCCTGAACCGTCTGCCTTCGCCTACTCTTATAGCCAAAGCCTTCACCGAGATACAGCCGGCATTGGTCATCAGCGTGCCACTCATCATTGAGAAAATCATCAGGAAGCGTGTCTTCCCTGTGATGCAGACGCCCAGGATGAAGCTGCTCATGTCAATGCCTGTGGTGAGGGACAAAGTAAAAAAGAAAATACTGGATCAAGTGTATCAGGCTTTCGGTGGAAAGGCTTACGAGATCATCGTGGGAGGCGCCGCCTTGTCCCAGGAGGTAGAAGAGTTCTTGCTGAGCATTGGATTCCCCATAACCGTGGGCTATGGTGCCACGGAGTGCGCCCCTCTCATCAGCTATCGTGACTGGAAGGAATTTGCCGCCGGATCGTGTGGCTGTCCTGTAGATGGAATGGAGGTACGCATTGACAGCAAAGACCCGACTGATATTCCCGGTGAGATTCTGGCACGAGGAACGAACGTCATGCTGGGCTACTACAAGAACGAGGAAACCACCCGCCAAGCCTTGGACAAGGACGGATGGTATCATACGGGCGATCTGGGCACCATGGATGAATACCAGAACATTTATATTCGCGGACGCATTAAGAACATGCTCCTGGGTGCCAATGGGCAGAATGTTTATCCCGAGGAGATTGAGGACAAGCTTAACTCCATGCCCATGGTGAGTGAATGTATTGTAGTACAACGCGACCAGAAACTGGTAGCATTGGTATTCCCTGACCAGGATGAAATGATGAACTTCACAGAAGAAGAGCTGCAGGGCATTATGGAACAGAACAGACAGGAGCTTAACATGAAGCTACCCGTCTACAGTCGCCTTTCGGCCATAGAATTGCACAAAGAGGAATTCATGAAGACTCCGAAAAAGAGCATAAAGCGATATCTATACCAATAACGATGAAACATCTGAAGAAATGAAAAAAATACCAAGCTATAACGAATTGATAGAGAAGAGCATCAAGGACCACTGGGACATGGATGCTCTGACAGACTACAAAGGGCAGACTTTGCAGTACCACGATGTGGCACGCAAGATAGAGAAAGTGCACATACTGTTTGAGAACTCAGGTGTTCAGAAAGGTGACAAGATTGCCCTGTGCGGACGGAACTCAAGCCAATGGACAGTGGCCTTCATTGCCACCATTACCTATGGCGCCATCGCCGTACCTATCCTGCACGAATTCACCGCCGACCAGATTCACAACATCGTAAACCATTCGGATGCCAAGCTACTCTTCGCCGGCGACCATGTCTGTGGCAGCATTGACCCTCAGCAGATGCCTCATCTGGAGGGAATCATCAGAAACTCTGATTATTCGCTGCTTGTTTCAAGGACCGACAAGCTGACCTATGCCCGTGAGCACCTGAACGAGCTGTACGGCAGGAAATTCCCCAAATACTTCAGGAAAGAGCACGTCAGCTATTACCATGAGCAGAGCCCGGATGAGTTAGCCCTGATTAACTACACCAGTGGTACGACGGGATTCTCGAAAGGTGTCATGATTCCCTATCGCGCACTGTGGTCGAACTATGATTTCGCCTGTTCCGTCATGGGCAATGAGCTTCCCCCAGGCTCCAGCATCATTTCGATTCTTCCCATGGCACACATGTATGGCATGGCCTTCGAGTTCAGCTATGAGTTCATAAGCGGCTGTCACGTATTCTATTTGAATCGTGTACCCTCGCCGGCCATCATAGCCCAGGCTTTTGCCGAGGTGAAGCCACGCATCATCATAGCCGTGCCCCTCATCATCGAAAAGATCATTCGCAAGAAAGTATTCCCCAAGGTTCAGACACCACGCATGCGCCTATTGCTGGGTATTCCCGTCATTGAACAGAAAGTGCGCGAGACTATCTGTCAGGAAGTGAAGAAAGCCTTCGGCGGAAACTTCTTTGAGATCATTGTGGGTGGTGCTGCCTTCAATCAGGAGGTAGAGCAATTCCTGCATCGCATCAACTTCCCATACACCGTAGGCTATGGCGCTACTGAGTGTGCTCCCATCATCTGCTACGCTGACTGGCGAGAGTTTGTTCCGGGTTCATGCGGTAAGGCTGCCAAGCACATGGAAGTGAAAATTGATTCTCCCGACCCTGAGAACATCCCCGGCGAGATTCTGACCCGTGGTCTTAACACCATGCTGGGCTATTATAAGAACGATGAAGCCACAAAGGAGACCATTGACAAGGACGGATGGTATCACACGGGCGACTTAGGCACGATGGACGAGGATGGTAATGTGTTTATCAATGGACGTTCGAAAAACATGTTGCTGAGCGCCAACGGGCAGAACATCTACCCGGAAGAGATTGAAGACAAGCTGAACTCCATGACGCTGGTAGTTGAGAGCATCGTGGTCCAACGCGATTCCAAGCTTGTGGCACTGGTGCATCCCGATCTGGACGAAGCCAAGAGCCTAGGCTTCAACCGTGACGACCTGATGGGTGTGATGGAACAGAACCGGAATGGACTGAACCAGATGCTTCCAGCCTATGAGAAAATCAGTGAGATAGAAATTTACGATGAGGAATTTGCAAAGACTCCCAAGAAGAGCATAAAACGTTATTTGTACAAATAGAGAGTGGCGGGCCTCAGACCC
>CAMNJH010000115.1 GCA_946541275.1 uncultured Prevotellaceae bacterium | reverse complement strand
TCATTGCCAACAGCCGCTTCTTCGAGAACGACATCAACAAGGTGCCCAAGACGGCGCTGACCGTGGGCGTGGCCACCGTGATGGCTGCCCGCGAGGTGATGATCCTGGTGAACGGACACGCCAAGTGCCGCGCACTGCAGGCAGCCATCGAGGGCTCGGTGAACCACATGTGGACCATCAGCGCTCTGCAGATGCACCAGCACGGCATCATCGTGGCCGACGATGCAGCCTGCGACGAGCTGAAGGTGAGCACCTACCGCTATTTCAAGGACATTGAGCGTCAGAACCTGCTGTAAGACTCTGACAAAAAAAAAGCCCTTCACCACGGCATCCCCCCAGTGACTATCGGGGGGGATTCACGCGGGGTGAAGGGCTTTTTCGTGTTTACTTCACAACAACCTTCCGGCCTTCCATGAGGTAGATGCCTGAAGGCAGACCTCTAAGCGCCTCGTGGCGGCTGACCTGACGGCGAACCATGCGACCGTCGAGCGAATAGACATCGACCTGCCCGGGATGTGCCCATACGATTCCTTCCACAGAGGAGGGGGAATAGTCGTCGTTGTTGGTCAGATAGATGTCGTCCACACGGATGGTCTGGTTGCCATTGCCCCAGAAACAGACGATGTGGATGTTGTCCGTCTCCAGCGGCTTGCCCTTCTTGTTGCTGTCAGAGGTATACTTGGCAGTGCTGAGGTTCACCACAATCTGCTTCTTGGAACCGAAGTCGGCAGTGGAGTAACAGGGCGACCAGATGCTGTTCTCAGTGAAGATGTTCAGGTGGGAACCGCTGCTGGTGGCAGCCAGCTTGATGACCAGGTACTTATAGGCCGACATGTCAGCGCCGTTGGGATATTCCCAGCCCATCTGCCCCCACTGGCCGGGCTTGAAGGTGTGGGTGGCCTCATTGTAGGTGCCCTGGGCGAAGAGCGAGGTGTTGATGTACTCCTTGCCGAAGGGGAAGAAGGTGGAGCGCACGCTGAAGGCGGCTTGCAGCTCGTTGCCCATGGGGTCGGTATAGGAGGCGGTCACGTGGGCAATGCCTTCGGTCAGGCCGCGAATCTTTCCACCTTGCAGCTCCACCACATGGGGGGCGTCGACGGTGAACTTGGCCTGGGCCGCCACGTTCTCGGTGTGGCCATCCAGATAGGTGGCGGTCATCTGGAGCTGCGATGTGTTGCCCACCATCACCTCGAGCTGCTCAGCAGCCAGCTCCAGCTTCTCGGCAGTGAGCATGTCGGGGCTGTAGCCCTCAAAGTGAGAGGGATAGAACATGGACTCGTCGTAATTGCTCTCCGTGGAGAACCAGTCGAAGTCAGCATAGCCCTCGGCCTCACCCTCGGCATAGCAGAACAGTCCGAAGCGGGCTCCCACGAAAACGGTGAGGTTGAACCCCAGGGTGGTCTGGCCGCCCAGCGGCGTGTAGGTGCTGTTGTCCAGGGAGTAATAGAACTGCGTCTTGCTGTTGCGGTAGTCAACGGAAGCACGGAGATAGACCACACTGTCAATGTCGACGGCTTTCACCTGCTCGGCAGGCTTGAAATTGTCAGAACGGCGCAGCGTGTCCTGACGCCAGATGAGCTGGCGCTGGCCATCCTTCACCTGCACGGCTATCATGGCGTAGGGGTCTTGCAGGATGCAGATGCCGGCCAGGTTGCCCTCCTGCAGATGGCTGACGTCAAGACGGACGGTACCCGTGGAGGCACGATTGGTGTAGCCGAAGATGCGCTGTGTCAGCATGTTGCGGGCATGCGTCAGCCTGCTGGCCTGGCCCGTCGTCTTCATGCGCAGCCAGCCCGGACGCTCAAAGAGCGACCATGCTCCATGGTCGGGGTTATGGTTCCACTGCCACTGCATGCCCAGTGGATAGCTTCGGAAATTATCGTTCGTGGGCAGCGGCGTACGGGGATAGCTGTAGCCCACATCGGGCTTCTTGCTGGCAGCCAAAGGCTTGCCATTGCTTCCCACGATGGGCCAGCCATTGCTCCATCTGACGGGCTGCAGGTTGGGCATGCGGCCCAGTGCGCCAAGGTCTTCCTGCATGATGGTCCACCAGGCACCTGCCGGCGTGTCGAACAGTGCCCCCTGGTGCACCGTGTTCGGGGTGTTGTTGATGTATTTCTCCACCAGCAGCTTCTCTTCGTAGGGCCCGAAGATGTTCTTGGAGCGGAAAACGGTCTGCCCGCTGGGCCAACC
Source organism: uncultured Prevotellaceae bacterium (assembly GCA_946541275.1). Taxonomy (GTDB): domain Bacteria; phylum Bacteroidota; class Bacteroidia; order Bacteroidales; family Bacteroidaceae; genus Prevotella. The sequence continues at coordinate 6,983 of CAMNJH010000115.1, read as the reverse complement.
GCCATAGGTGGCGTAGATATAGTAGTAGTCACCTATTTTATAAAGGTGGCAGCCTTCCAGGCCATCCTTATCACTGACGACGCGCTCCTCACGGATGAAGTTGAAATCCTTGTCGAGCTCGCACATCTGAATGTTCCCTATGCCACAGGCCACATAGACCTTGTCTCCGTCGAAGAGCATACCAGGGTCATAGTAGATGCGGCTGAGCTTCTTCATATCCCACTTGCCCTCGGGGTCGGTAGCGGTGAGCAGCCAGCCTCCGGCATCGTTGCCGTTGATGAGTATGTAGAACTTTCCGTCGTGGTACTTCATGGAGCAGGCCCACATGCCACGGGCATAGGCATCCTGCCCACCCATCAGGTTATAGTTGTCGGCCGATGACAACTGGGTCAGGGGCTGAGCGCAGTACTCCCAGTTCACCACGTCCTTCGACTTGAGAATGGTGGCGCCGGGGAAGTGGTGCATGGTGGTGGAAATCATGTAGTAGGTATCGTCCACACGAATCACGTCGGGGTCGGGGAAGTCAGCAAATACCACGGGGTTCTTATATCGTCCGGTGCCCTGGTCGCTCACAGGAGCGTTCTGAAAGTCGGCATGAGCCCAGTCCACCTGGTAATACTCGGCATACCAGTCCATACAGGCCTTGCCACAAGCCTCTTCCAGCCCGCCGAAGGCTGGCACCACCTTGTTCTTGTTGATGAGCGTGTCGACATCAATGAGGCAGCTGGTGCCTGAGAGCGTCATGGAGATATTGCCGAAATGGTCGAGCAGGGCCTTAAAGGCCTTTCCCCATTTGGAAGTGGAGCCCGTGGCCCACGTGCCATAGTTGCTCTCCACCCAGTCGCCATGCTCGTTGTAGTGGCCCGTGCCGGGCTTGGCCGGACTCCAGTCGACCTCAGTGATGATGATGGGGGCAGTATCGACCACGGGAACCTGCTTGCGGAAATTGGCAATCTTGTTCTGCGGGCTGGGCGTGGCATCACTACAGCCATACCATCCGCAGTAATCGTGGACGGCGTAGCCGATGTTATAGCCTTCAATGGGGAAAGTGTCGTAGCTGACATAGTTGCCCTGCCATCCTGTTCCGGGAGCCCAGATGACGCCGGTGAATCCGTTGGCACGGATGCGGTCGACGATGGGCTGGAAGAAGTCGTGCAAGGCACGGGCATCCTCCTGTCCCTGTGCATTCTTCAGTGACACAGGCTCGTTGGCCAGTTCTATGCTAATTTGTCCACTGTACTTCTTGATGGAGTCATTCCTTGAGAAGATATCCCACACCGTCATCAGGTAGTCATTGTAGTAGTCGCCCACCTGCAGCGAACCAGGGCAGACGCCCGGCGGACGAACCACGACGTACATGCCATGGTTCATGGCCCGCTTGGCCAAGGGGAAATACAGGTCCTTCAGATAGCGGGTCAGGCGGTCAGAGCTGAAACGCGAGATGTCAGCCTCGCCGCTCTCCTTGCCGTCGCTCTGCTTGTTCGGGTCGTTGGTCCATGCAGGGTCCATGTGCAGACGGAACACGTCGCACTTGGCCTCTTCCAGGCCCTTGAAGAGTTTCTCAAAGTAGTTGATGCACTTGTTCATGCCGTTGTCACTGTAATCCCAGCCCCATCGGCCGTTGTTGAACCAAGCGTTTGGGGTGTCCATCACTCCATGGAGCACCACATGGTTGCCATGCGAGTCAACCAGCCAGCGTCCTTCCACATGGAGGGTGGGCAGCGGCTTCACGCCCTGCGCACTGAGCACGACAGCCATGAGAACAGCCGCCATGCAGGTCATCATTCGTTTCATCATCATGTGTCTTGACTTTTGTTTCATTAGTATTATCAGGCTGCAAAGGTAGCAAAAAAGAACGGCTATAGCTAGCCGCCATGATTCATAAGTTTTCATTTTCGTCACATCAGGTACTGCTCGGCAGGAAAGACAGGGAGAAAAACGTGTGGGCGAGAACTGGCCGAAGCCATCTCGCCCACACATACATGTGTGTTTTCCTTGGTAATGACTATTTTATTTGAAAAGCAGCGGAGCCATTTCCTTCAGGCTGCGGCGCCATGTCAGGAACTCATGGGCTGTTCCCTCGCTGATATATCCGTGTGCATTGAAACCAGCTGCCTTCAGTGCCTCGACAGACGACTTGATGGCATCGGGCTGCTCCTTTGATCCGCAGCTCTGGAAGATCATCTTCACCTGGTTCTTGTCCTTGATGTCGGAAGGTGCATACTGGCCACCGCTGAGCAGTCCGTAGTAGGCGAACACCTCGGGGCGGCGCAGGGTGATGGTCTTGGTCTCCATACCACCCATGGAGAGTCCGGCCATGGCACGAGCCTCTTTCTTGGGGATGGTCTGGAAGTTGGCGTCGATGTAGGGGATGAGCTCATCGACCAGGACGGTCTCAAACTCCTTGGCAGTGAACTGGCCCAGTCCGCCGAACTGAATGTTGTTTGTCATACCATAGGTCATGACAATGATGAAAGGCTTCACCTTGCCTTCGGCAATGAGGTTGTCCATGATCAGATTGGCGTGTCCCTGATTGCTCCAGGCAGTTTCGTCCTCACCCCATCCATGCTGCAGATAGAGCACGGGGTACTTCTCTTTCTTGTTCTTTCCATAGGTAGGAGGAGTGTAGACGAAGGCCCTCCGGCACTGCTTGGTGCTCTCGCTCCAGAAGAGAACCTGCTGCACATTTCCGTGGGGCACGTTCTTCAGGGCGTAGAAGTCGCGGTCCTTGGCAGGAATCTCGATGCCGCTCTCCCAACGAGTGGAGCCGTAGAAGTTGCACGTGCCGGGGTCATTGAGCGTACCGCCATCGACGGAGAGGTGGTAATAGTGGAATCCCTCGTCCATTGGGCCTTCCGTTGTGCCTACCCATGAGCCATCATAGGTCTTGTGCAGTTTGGTGCCGCCGCGGCCACCCAGTCCCAGGCTGACGGTGACTTCCTTGGCATCAGGAGCTTCCACGCGGAAGCGGGCATAGCCCTGCGAGTTCACCTGCGGATACTGCTGTCCGGTCTGGTTGAGTTCAGAAGGCACGAAGTCTTCCTTCACGCCAGGCTGCTCGGGGAATGCCAGTGCGGGGTTGAACGGCGGGCGCTGCTGTCCGAAGCCTCCACGGCGACCGCCCTGTCCACCCTGACGAGCGGGGCGGGCCGGCTTCTTGGGCATGTCCCAAAGGGGAGCCTTCATGTCCTTGATGAAGTTGTAGGCCAGCTTGGGCTTATACTCGGTATCGAAAGGCAGCGGATAGTTGGCAGCTCCCAGCCAGGAGTCGCGGTCACCCAGATTCCAGAAGGTGACGCAGTCAATCACATCCTTGTGCTTGCGGAAAGCGCGGAACACCCGGGCATACTGGTCAGCCAGATGCTGCTTGACGCTGTCGGTGACGTTCACGCCCTCACGGCTGAAGCGCAGCTGGCCGCCCATTTCCTCATTGACACGGATGTCGAGCTCAGTGACATGAATATGCTTCACAACAGTCTTATAGAGTGCAATGGCATCGTCGACCTGCTGCTCCGTAGGACCATAGATATTGTAGTGTCCCTGCATGCCAATGCCATCGATGGGCACACCAGCGTCCTTCATCTTCTTTACCATATTATATATGCGCTTGCTCTTCACAGGGTCGCATTCATTATAGTCGTTGTAGAAGAGCAGGGCGTTCGGGTCGGCCTCCCTGGCAAACTGGAAAGCCTTGGCTATGAACTCGTCGCCACAGAGTTTGTACATCACCGACTGGCGATAGGGGTCCTCGGCATTAGGATTGTCCTCCATGGCCTCGTTCACCACATCCCAGCAATAGACCACGTCCTTATAGCGCGTCACGACGGCCTGTATGTGGTTCTTCATGCGCTGGTAGAACACCTCCTTCGTAGGGTTGTCGCTGGTCATCCAACGCCCAATCTGCGAGTGCCACATCAGGCAGTGTCCACGCAGCTTGATGCCGTTCGCACGGCAGAAGTTGGCTATGCGGTCGGCGTTCTCCCAGTTGAACTGGCCCTCCTGGGGCTCGGTGGGCTCCGGCTTCATGTCGTTCTCTGCGGTGATGCTGTTGAACTCCCGCTTGATCAGTGCCGACTGTTCGGGATTGGTCACATTGCGCTGATTCACTGCCACGCCTATCATGAAGTAGTCCTTGTAGGCATCCTTCAGGCCCTGGGCAAAAGCAGAGGTGCCACCAACAATGGCCAGCAGCAGCCCCAGAAACATTTTTTTCCTTTCCATTTTTGTTTAGTTACAGGTTTGTGATTGATGATTCAGGTGCAAAGTTACAAAAATAATGTATCCCCGACATTGGCTGATGTTCACAATATTTTGTTTTATGTATCACCGGCGTCTCTCTTTCTTGTCAATCCGGATATTCCGGCCCTCTCCAAGCCCCTGCCCGGCAAGGGAATACGTGCGTTTTTCCTTTTTTATCATAAAAAAGTGGTGAAAAGTTTGAATGTTTGGCAGATAATCATTAACTTTGCACACAGGTTAATGCCAGAAAGCAAAACACAGATTAAAACCATTCATAAAGCACAACGAAATGGCAAGAATACTAATGATTGGCGCCGGAGGCGTCGCCACAGTGGCAGCGTTCAAGATTGCGCAGAACGCTGACGTGTTTACAGAGTTTATGATTGCCAGCCGCCGCAAGTCCAAGTGCGACGCGCTGGTGGAGGCCATTCACCAGAAGGGCTACCAGCTGCCCATCCAGACGGCCCAGGTGGATGCCGACGACGTGGAGCAGCTCAAAGCGCTCTTCAACAGCTATCAGCCCGAGCTGGTGGTCAACCTGGCCCTGCCCTATCAGGACCTGACCATCATGGAGGCCTGCCTGGCCTGCGGCTGCTCCTATCTGGACACGGCCAACTATGAGCCGAAGGACGAGGCGCACTTTGAGTACTCCTGGCAGTGGGCCTACCGTGAGCGTTTCCGCCAGGCCGGTCTGACGGCCATCCTGGGGTGCGGCTTCGACCCGGGCGTCACCAGCATCTTCACCGCCTACGCCGCCAAGCACCACTTCAAGGAGATACAGTATCTGGACATCGTCGACTGTAACGCCGGCGACCACCACAAGGCTTTCGCCACCAACTTCAATCCCGAAATCAACATCCGCGAGATTACCCAGAAAGGCCTCTACTGGGAGAACGGGCAGTGGGTAGAGACCGAGCCGCTGGAAATCCATAAAGACCTGACATACCCCGGCATCGGTCCCCGTGACAGCTACCTGCTGCACCATGAGGAGATAGAGTCGCTGGTCATCAACTACCCCACCATCCGGCGCGCCCGCTTCTGGATGACCTTCGGCCAGCAGTACCTGAAGCATCTGGAGGTCATACAGAACATCGGCATGAGCCGCATCGACGAGGTGGAGTACGAGGCTCCGCTGGCCGACGGCACCGGCACGGCCCGCGTGAAGATAGTACCCCTGCAGTTCCTGAAGGCCGTGCTGCCCAATCCGCAGGACCTGGGGCAGAACTACGAGGGTCAGACCAGCATTGGCTGCCGCATCCGCGGCATCGGCCACGACGGCAAGGAGCACACCTACTACGTGTACAACAACTGCTCGCACCGCGCCGCCTATGAGGAAACGGGCATGCAGGGCGTCAGCTATACCACCGGCGTGCCCGCCATGATTGGCGCCATGATGTTCTGCAAGGGGCTGTGGCGCAAGCCCGGCGTGTTCAATGTGGAGGAGTTCGACCCCGATCCCTTCATGGAGCAGCTCAACCGCCAGGGCCTGCCTTGGCACGAGATTCACGATGGCGACCTGGAGCTGTAGTTAATGGTCGTAATGACGTAATGACGTAATCACGTAATAACGAAATAATTGATTTTTATGGCAAAGAAAGAACAAGAGGGCACCGAGGCCCTGAACGCCCAGCAGGAGAAGCTGAAGGCGCTCCAGGCCGCCATGTCGAAGATTGAGAAGGACTTCGGCAAGGGCAGCATCATGCGCATGGGCGACGAGCAGACAGAACATGTCGACGTCATCCCCACCGGCTCCATCGCCCTCGACGCAGCACTGGGCGTGGGCGGCTATCCGCGTGGCCGCATCATCGAGATTTACGGACCCGAGTCGAGCGGCAAGACCACGCTGGCCATCCATGCCATCGCCGAGGCACAGAAGCAGGGCGGCATCGCTGCCTTCATCGACGCTGAGCACGCCTTCGACCGCTTCTACGCACAGAAGCTGGGTGTCGACGTGGACAACCTCTACATCTCCCAGCCCGACAATGGCGAGCAGGCACTTGAGATTGCCGACCAGCTCATCCGCTCATCGGCCATCGACATCATCGTCATCGACTCCGTGGCAGCCCTCACGCCCAAGAAGGAGATAGAGGGCGACATGGGCGACTCGGCCGTAGGCCTGCATGCCCGCCTGATGAGCCAGGCCCTGCGCAAGGTCACCGCCACCATCTCGAAGACCAACACCACCTGCATCTTCATCAACCAGCTGCGCGAGAAGATTGGCATCATGTTCGGCAACCCCGAGACCACCACGGGCGGCAACGCCCTGAAGTTCTACGCCTCCGTGCGTCTGGACATCCGCAAGGTGACCACCCTGAAGGACGGCGACCAGCCCATTGGCAACCAGGTGCGCGTCAAGGTGGTGAAGAACAAGGTGGCGCCCCCCTTCCGCAAGGCAGAGTTTGAAATCAACTTCGGCGAGGGCATCTCGAAGATAGGCGAGATTGTCGACCTGGGCGTGGAGCACGGCATCATCAAGAAGAGCGGCTCATGGTTCAGCTACGAGGACTCCAAGCTGGCGCAGGGCCGCGATGCCACCAAGCAGCTGCTGAGAGACAACCCCGAGCTGTGCGAGGAGCTGCAGGCCAAGATTATGGAAGCCATCACCAGCAACCAATAAGAACTGCTAACTTTCACCACACACGTCGTGCGGACTATGGCCCATCAGCCACAGCCCGCACTTTTTCATGGATGACAATTACAAAGGTAATGATATAGAACTTGGCACAAAAGTAGCATGACTTATA
>CAMNJH010000114.1 GCA_946541275.1 uncultured Prevotellaceae bacterium | reverse complement strand
CTCGCGCCCCCCAGACGTGTGCGCTACCAACTGCGCTAAGCCCCGATCCTTTTGCTTCAACAGGAAGCTCTCCTGTTTTGCGGGTGCAAAGTTACTATGTTTTCTTGAATTGACCAAATTTTTTGCCAACTTTTTTTGTTGCTTCACGAAAAAACACTATCTTTGCACATGAATATGACACAATATAGGATTACTAGGCCCAAGCAGCTGCGCACAATGGTGAAATTGCCCGCTTCAAAAAGCATATCAAATCGGGCGCTGATCATCTATGCTTTGTCAGACTGCTGCATATTACCCGAGAACCTGAGCGATTGTGATGACACGGAGGTCATTATCCGTGCCCTGCGTAACCGCCCTGCAACCATAGATATAGGCGCTGCCGGCACGGCCATGCGCTTTACCACTGCCTATCTGGCTGCCACCGACAGTGGCGAGCATGTGCTGACGGGAACAGAGCGCATGAAGCATAGGCCCATTAAAGTGCTGGTCGATGCCCTGCGCCGGCTGGGTGCCAACATTGAGTATGAAGGTGCCGAAGGCTTTCCGCCTCTGCGTATCAAGGGCCAACGGCTAGAGGGTGGCCGTCTGGAGATAGAAGGCAACATCAGCTCGCAGTATATTTCTGCTTTGTTGATGATTGGCCCTGTGCTGAGCAAGGGGCTGATGCTCCATCTGAAGGGAGAAATCATTTCCCGTCCCTACATTGACTTGACGCTCTGGACCATGCGCGAGTTTGGCGCCGATGCTGAATGGAGCTCGGTGGATACCATTGAGGTGAAACCGAAACCTTATCAGGCGCGAAGCTATTACATAGAGAACGACTGGAGTGCAGCCAGCTATTGGTATGAAATGGTGGCCCTCAGCGATGATAAGGAAGTTGAGGTGCATTTGCAAGGACTGATGGATGGCTCGAAGCAGGGCGACTCTTCCGTGCGCTACATCTTCAGTCTGCTTGGCGTGAAGACGTCGTTTGGGTCCTTGAAATCGGGGAGGCCCACCAAGGTGACACTGAGAAAGAATGGCCACTGCGTGCCCCGACTGGAGTATGATTTCGTCAATTCCCCTGACCTGGCTCAGACCTTCGTGGTCACCTGTTGTGCCATGGGTGTGCCTTTCCGCTTCACAGGCTTGCAGACACTGAAAATAAAGGAGACCGACCGCATAAAAGCACTAAAAACGGAGATGGCCAAGCTGGGCTATACGCTGAAGTCCAGCAATGATTGCGAACTGTCCTGGGATGGCCAGCGCAGTGCCTTCAGTTCGCCAGTGGTCATCAATACCTACGACGATCACCGCATGGCACTGGCCTTCGCCCCATTGGCCTTGCAACAGCCCATCACCATTGCCAACCCGCAAGTTGTCACCAAATCCTATCCGCAATTCTGGTCAGACCTGCGTGATGCGGGGTTTGTTATTGAGGAGGTGTAGCCTATGCAATTCGTCATTATCTGTTTGCTTTCGTTGCTGGGACTGGGCATCGTGGCTGCCGTGGCTTCCATGCTGACCAAGGGAGGCACTGACGAGCCCATCGTTGAGGCCCACGACTGTGCTTCATGTAGCAGCGTGGCTACAGGTGAATGCAAGATTGGCTGTCTGCTGGAAGAGAAGCGTCGCAAGGAACAGCAGAAGGAGGCATGACGACATGCGCTTCTCTTTCCTGTTGTCATTCATTTCTTCACACGATAGTGCTTGGCCAGCCAGTGGTTGAGCAGGGCAAAGAACGTGAGGCAAAACAATGTGGGGAGTATCAGCCCCATACTGTCTTTTTGTTGCGCCACCATGCGAGCTGATTGCCAAAGAGTTTCCCCACAGAAATAGATGAGCATGCCAATGCCTAGCAAGGCTACGCCCACTACCATGGCTACCGCCAGACGCTGTTGGCGGCGCTCGGCTTGCTGTTGCTCCTTTTGTATGCGACGCAGGGTGACATAGGCAAAGTTTGATGACAGGCGGGCTGTGCTTCCCTCGTTCTTGACTGTGTGGGGGTGGGGGGCCAGCGCCTGGCGTATGGCGTTGTCTTTAGGTCTTGTTTCCATGTTTCATGATAGCGTATAGTTTTCGGCGGATGCGGTGCAGTCGGGTGGCAATGGTGCCAGTCTCAATGCTAAGGATAAAGGCAATGTCGGCCAAGGGCCGGTTGTCATAGTAATAGAGGGAAATAAGAGTCTGCTCGTCGGGTTTCAGCCCTGCAATTGCGCTTCTCAGTTCGTCAATGCGCGTTTCGTCGTCCAGTGCCTCGTCCACTTCGGCGTCAGTTGGGTGGGGTAGTTCTTCAAAGCTGAGGAATTTGATGCGTCTTTTGCGCAACCATGACACAGCGGTGTTGTAGGCTATGCGGCATAACCATGTGGAAAACGACGAATGGCCGACAAAAGTGTCCAAATGGTTGAACGCATGGACGAAGGCATCCTGCACCAGTTCCTCGGCGTCCTCTTGCTGAGGTACCAGGCGCACTACGAGGCTGAACACCTCGTTGCCGTAGCGCTCCAGGAAATAGCCGTAGTCCTCGACATGACCGTCGAGGACACGGGCTATCAGCTTTTGTTCGTCCGTCAGCATCAAAACAAGCTAAGCAGCGTGCGTTTAGAAGATGTCTTCCTTTTTCCGGTCCTCGGGGTGTTCCGCCTTGCGCTCAGCCTTGTATGACATGAGCAGACCGCCACCGCCGCAGATGCAGACGCATGACAGATAGACAATGCCAGCCACTTTGTGGTGATAATCCCACATACTGTTGTCAAATGTGTTGGCATAGTGGCCTTCGGTACTCATCAGGTTGATGAGAAAACCGAGCAGCAGACCAGCCCCCACACCCATTAGTAGCCAGCCTATGCGCAGGGCTGTGTATTTGTTGCCGCTGTTGTAGAGCGTGATGCCCTTGAAGTCGGTGTCCTTGATTTCTGTGAGTTTGTTGATGAGCATCAGCCGTTCGCGCTTGTGAGCAAACAGTTCTGCCAGTTTGTAAACAGTGCCAAAGATGATGGCCACAATCAGGGGAGCTACAATCCAATCCATAATGCAATGATTTTTTTGTTTTTGTTGTTTCTTCTTATTCGTTTCTATTCTATTAGACGCAACTTGGCATGTAATATTACATTTTTTTTGCTGTTTTTTTGCAGAAACATAGCTGTAGGCCAGCCACACCATTTTTCTCACGCGTGCGCGTATATATCGCGCGAATGAAGGTGCTACAAGTGCTACCATCGGTTTTAACTAGCTGTTGTTGTGGTATTTACGGGTGCAAATTGGCCATTCCAATGTGCTACCGGAAATGCTACAGGTGCTACCGACCTGTCCAAATCACAAAGGGACGGCGAGATTTTCCAAAAAGTCAACGAGATTTTTCAAAACGGCGGCGCCGTTTTTCAAAAAGTCGCCGCCATTTTTTGAAAAGTCGGCGCCGCATGAAAAATTCCCGATTAGACATATAGAAAAGTCGCGTCCGACTTTTCTATATGTCTCATTTCTGCACAAAAGTGCCCAAATGTGCAACTGGCAGTTCACCCCTATCGGTAGTTTTTCCAGTAGCATTTCCTGAAAATCAATATGCACCCGCAAAACGTTGTGATTCAGTGTCTTACAATGGCTGGTAGCACTTGTAGCACTTTCTTTCGTCTTAATATATCGCGCGCGTGCGCGATAGCTAAGGTCTCGCACAATGTTACAGCAGCAATATCATTACCCATTTATTAGCAATAGTATTGTTGTTGGAACAAATGTATCTGTGTTTCGTTATTAGGTATTATGCGTTTTTTTGTTTATAACCCAATCATTGCCATTTATTTGTTTTTTAATGCTATTGGAAATGTTACTTTTAGCCTGAAAAATTTGGCAGTCAGCGTCTTTTTTTGTAATTTTGCCACATCATATAACTAAGAACATGAAGCTGTCCCGCAGAATCCTTATCATACTCCTGCCATTGCTTCTCTTGGCATTGCCCGCTAGGGCTGACGGTGAAGAACGTTCGTTCATCGTTATCAATGCTGCCAATGGCTTGGCTGACAACAGCGCGCAGATAGTGAAATGCACCAGGACGGGACGACTGATCATCTCCACCATAGGAAATCTTAATTTTTTTGATGGAAAATCATTTGCCCATGCAAACTTTGAACCTGATAACGCTTACCGATTGCCTCATTACACAGGCCATTATCACTTGTATTTTGACAAGATGAACCATATCTGGTTGAAAGACAAGGGCATGGTGACGTGTCTGGACCTGATGACAGAGCGTTTTATACAGAATGTTGACAGCGTTATCAGGAGTACGGGTTGCAATGACCTTGTAGCGGATATGTTTGTAGACCAGAACGGCAATATCTGGTACGTTACCGACAAAGGGCTCTATAGCGTTAAACATGGGAGGTACTTCGGATTGCAGCACGACCGTAATCTTCAGGATATGGAAGTAATTGACGAGACCCTTTACATGTTTTATGGAAATGGTGAGGTGATAGGCGTTGATTCGCTGGACAACATCGTGTGTCAGTTGAAGGCCTACGACGAGTCACTGGAATCAAAATACGATAAGACGACAGTGGTGCAACCCTATGGAAAAGGCTTTTTTCAAATAAGAAACGGCACGGTTGGTTCTATTTTGCTTTATTTTGATACAGAGTCCAAGACCTATCAGATTATCAAGGAGCTGGACTATCACCTTAACAATCTGGTGCCCGACGAGAGTGGCGAACACCTTTACATCCCTTGCGAATATGGCTATTGGGTGTATACCCTGGCAACCGGTGAGATGGTGCAATACCCTGAGCTGGAAATGGTTAGTGGGGAAAAGGTGGCTACAGACTGCAACACCATTGCCTTTGATCATCAGGGGGGGATGTGGATAGGAACTGAGAAACGCGGCGTGTTCTATGCTCATCCTCATTCCTTGTCGTTCCGTTCATATCCATGGGGACATGAACTGGCCACGAAGTATGGCATGATGATGGATTCCCTACAGCAGAATGTCACTGAATACAAGGGCAGGCGGGCCAATTGCAAATACACTGACAGCCGTGGTTGGACCTGGTATGGTACTCGCCTTGGGCTGTACTTGGAGCAGCCAGGAGTTCCAGAACCTATACTTTTTGAAGAGAAGGACGGGCTGAACAATGAGGTGATACATGCCATCCTGGAGGATCGTGACCACAACATCTGGGTGTCAACCTCATGTGGCATCACTTTCCTGCTTGTCAGAGATGGGAAAGTGGTGTTCGTGAACAGTTTTACAAGCCATGACAATGTGCCGAACGAGTCATTTGAGAACTGCAAAGCCATTCTCTTGCCAGATGGCAGTATAGCCATGCAGGCTGTCGACCATGTGGTGTTATTCAATCCTGAGGAACTGCGTGATGTGAACGAACCAGCGATGGTTAACAACATCAAGCCCAAGCTGATAAGACTGCTGGTGAATGGCAACATCATTGAGCCAGGCGTAGCCTATGACGGAAATGTCATTATCGACCGGACTTACTCGCGCGTGAAACATATTTATTTAAATAGCGACCAGAATTCCATCTCGCTGGCCTTCTCGGCACTGAACTATTTCCGCCCGCTACAAACATTCTATCGTGTGAAAGTGTATGAGAAGGGCAATGACTGGGAGGTGTTCTCTTGTTATGGTTCCTCAAACGTGGATGACTTGGGCATTCTGCATTATCCGATGGCCAATCTTGAGCCTGGCGACTATCATGTGGAGGTACAGACGTCGATGTTCCCCGATGTGTGGGATGAGGACAGCCCTGATCTTATTCACTTTGTGTGGGAAGTGCATGTCAAGCAGCCGTGGTGGCGCGCATCCGGTCTTTATGTCCTGCTGGGCGCCGTTCTGCTTGTTTTGCTTCTGGTGAACTTCTACTACTACAACCGGAATACACGTATGCGTGACCGCCGTAACAATGAAGAGGGCGACATGATACGCAAGATTCGGTTCTTCGTGGAGCGTTGCGAAGAATACGCTGAGCATCCCATTGCGCCAGTGTATAATGCTCATCAGATGGGGGGCGGCGTCGTTGCTTCAGAAGATAAACTCAGCCCAGAATTCATTGAAGTGATGCAGAAGCTGATACCTTACGTTCGCAGTCATAAGCATCGCACGGTCACCATGCGTCAGTTAAGCGATGTAGGCGGCATGAACGTTGCCCAGCTGTATGAAGTGGTGATGAGTAACCTGCACAAGAGTCCACGGGAGTTGACGCTGCTGATAAAACTGCGCAAATGTGCTGAGGACCTGTGTTCTACCAACAAATCGGTAGAGTTGATTGCCATGGACCATGGCTTCTCTTCGCCCAACTTTTTTATGGGTAGCTTCTTCCACCAATACAAGCAATTGCCGGAAGAATACAGGAGTGCTAACAGCTAGTGCCGACTGGTTATTTTTTCTTGGTCTCATTCCATCCTACCAGCCGCCATGATCTTTCACCTGTTCCCTTGTAATAGACGAAGGCGGCATATCGGTTTTCTGTCTGGTAGAACGAGCCTTCCTCTGGAAGCAGGTGTGTGGTGCCGTCGTAGTCGACCATGAGCAGCTGGTAGTTGTAGTAGCCCAGTTTTTGCAGCAGTACCACATTGTAGGATTTGTCTTCCTCATCCCACTCCATGTTATAGTTCTCGGCGGGTTCGGTCGCCCACCATCCATCCACCCTGATGTTGGCATCGGCATAGCGTCGCCGTGGTTTCATTTTATAGTGTACCAAGACATAGTCTGACGTATTGTCAATCTCAATGTTGTCCGTGTTTCGTATGATGAATGCGCCGTCAGCATCCTCGTCATAGATGTAGCTGGGGCGTGGCTCTGCATAGTAGGGGAAAGCGTGGAACCGTCCCTCATTCTCGTCCCAGGTCGTAAAGCCCAGCCCCATGGTGGGATGGCCAGGGTCTATCATCTCAAACTTTCTGTATTCATTGCCGGCCTCGAAAATCAGGTTGCGGTTGTGCTCCCACTTCAGTCCCTGCGTGGTGGTATAGTTGGGGCGCACGTTTTCTTTCATGTTGTCTTCGCGTCCGTTCTGCATGACGAAAGTTTGTATTTGTTCATTGGCGTTGGTCACCCTCAGTGTGTTGTACTTCACGTTCATGGCCACCTGCTGATGGCTTTGGTTCAGGTCGATGTCGGTATTGGTGGTGATGGACAGCCCTATCTCCATGAGGGGCTCAACCACACGGAACTCCACTATCAGTACCACATTGTCGTCATCATCCTCGTCAATGATGTAGAGGCGGTAGTTGCCGCTCATTTTCAGACTGACGTCCTCGTTGGGCAGCTGCATCTTGTAGTGGGTGTACAGCACGGTGGTGTTCAGTGAGTTCTCATAATCCTCTATAGGCCGGTTGTTGAATCCGTCTAGCCAGTCACTTTCAAACAGACCTTCTGTTGGCGTCCAGTCTGGGTTGCAAGGCTCCAGCCTATACACCAGTCTGTGATAAGTATGCGAAAGCTCGTCAAATCCAATGCGGAGCACATCGTTAGAGCCTAACTGCATGACGGGCAGTGCTGCCCAGTCGTTGTTCAGTATCACTTGCAGCGATTTGAAGTTAGGGGCCATTATCTGGTGCCGGCCATGGGCCAGCAGTGGCAGCAGGATGGCCAGCAATAAAAAGCATTTCTTCATATAATTCCTATTTTTTGTGGACAAAGGTACGAATTAGGTCTCAAAAAAGCAAATTATTTGTTTTATATTCTCGTTTTTTTTGCTTATCTTTGCAGCGCTTAATAGATTATAGGCTAGTGCTAATTTTTTACAACTAAACAATAACGCAAAGAAAATGAAACGAATGATGATGACGGCAGCCACGGTTATCGTATCTTTGGCTGCACATGCTCAGATTGACTACTCCGTGACGGGAACCGCCTCCGAGGAGGTGAAAATGGTATATCTGATGGATATGGTGAATAGGGCAGCGGTGATTGACAGCGCAACCGTTACCAATGGGAAATTCCAACTGAAGGGTAGCCAGCCCTCAAACGCCTTGTTGGGCGTGGGTGACCGTGGCTCAGCCCTGCTCTTTATCAATGACGGAACTCCCATCACTGCCTCATTGGCTGATTTCACCCTGAAAGGCTCGGCACTGAACGAGAAGCTTAATGGCTATAATCGTGAGCTGATGCCTATCGATGCTGATATGACACGTATAGTGGCTCTGGCCCGGGCTGGTGCCATCTCGCGTGAAAAGATGGACTCAGTGGGGCGGGTCTATGTGTCACTGGCTGAAAAGAAGGAGCAGCGCATCCTGGAAATCATCAATGAGAACGTAGACAACATGATTCCCGTTGCATTCCTTGAAGATATGGCTCGCAGTCTGGACTATGAGCAACTGAAGAACCTCTGCCAGCCCTCGCGTCCCTATTATAACCATCCAGCCATGGCTCGTCCGAGGCAACTGATGCAAAGCCTGGAGAAACGAGCCATCGGCAGAATGTTTACCGACATGACCATCAAGGACATGAATGGTGTAGACCGTAAACTGAGCGACTGGATAGGGAAGGGGCAGTATGTGATGATTGATTTCTGGGCCTCGTGGTGCGGACCTTGCCGTCAGGAAATGCCAAATGTGGTGGCAAACTACGCTAAATACCACAGCAAGGGGTTTGAAATCATCGGTATCAGCTTCGACCGTTCTGCAGAGCCAT
Source organism: uncultured Prevotellaceae bacterium (assembly GCA_946541275.1). Lineage (GTDB taxonomy): Bacteria > Bacteroidota > Bacteroidia > Bacteroidales > Bacteroidaceae > Prevotella. The sequence continues at coordinate 581 of CAMNJH010000114.1, read as the reverse complement.
GGAAGAAGGCCGTTGAGCAAATGGGCATGAAGTGGCCGCAACTCAGTGACCTGGGCTACTGGCAGTCTGCCGCTGCAGGGGTTTATGGTATCAACGCCATTCCAGCTAGCATTCTTTTCGATGGCGAAGGTAAGATTATTGCCACTGATCTGCGTGGGGAACAGTTGGGTGAGAAGCTGAGGCAGCTGTATGGATTCTAGACTGGGCAGGAACTGTAGCCTTGCCTAATAAGGCTAGTAGGGACTATCGCTCTTCTTGAACCAGATGTAGAGCAGGAAGCCACATAGAATCAGACACAGGGGAATCAGCAACAGTGTGTTGATAAACGTGACATGCATCACTTGAAGCATTGCCAACAGCCCCGTGCCGACACCCATCAATATGATTCCTATGTGCTTTTTCAGCCAATTCATATAAAATACGCTAAAATCGAGTGCAAAAGTACTAAAAACTTTTTGCTAATTGGCAAAAAATTAGTACCTTTGCACCCGCATTTTGCAAAAATAACATTTATAAACAATTAAAGAACGTATGAATCAGTACGAAACCGTTTTCATTTTGACTCCCGTTTTGTCTGACGA
>CAMNJH010000113.1 GCA_946541275.1 uncultured Prevotellaceae bacterium | reverse complement strand
CTCACTTTTAATCCAAAAAGTTTGGTTTTTAAAACAGTATCTGTCCCCATGATCTGCAAATGCGACAAATGCGACAAATAGAAATACCCCTTTTCGGGTCTGCCAGCCCTTCGGGCTTTTTCCCGATGCCAAGTTCTATATTATTACCTTTTTGTTTCTCCCCCCTCTCAATCCGCGCTTGAGGTATCTATTTCTTTCTGCAGTCTGAGTATCTCGTCGCGGTACTGAGCTGCCTGGAGGAAGTCGAGCTTCTTGGCGGCTTCCTTCATGCGCCGTGTGGTCTCGGCAATGAGCTTCTCTATCTGCGGCCTGGTCATGTGGCTGATGATGGGGTCAGCAGCGGAGTGGAGGTCGCCCTGCTGGCCCAGCAGGCGGGCCTGCTTCAGCTCCTTGATGTCGGGTCGGTCGTCAGGCTTCAGTGGGCTGTCGGTGATGGCCTTGACAATCTGCGTGGGTGTGATGTTGTGCTCCTGGTTGTAGCGCAGCTGCTTGGTGCGCCGGCGGCTGGTCTCATCGATGGTGAGCTGCATGGAAGCGGTGATGACGTCGGCATACATGATGACGCGGCCGTTGACGTTGCGTGCGGCTCGGCCTGCCGTCTGCACCAGGCTGCGGTGTGAGCGGAGGAAGCCCTCCTTGTCGGCATCGAGGATGGCCACGAGCGACACTTCGGGCAGGTCGAGGCCCTCGCGCAGCAGGTTGACGCCCACCAGCACGTCGTAGACGCCGCTGCGCAGGTCGGCCAGCGTCCTGACGCGGTCGAGGGTGGCCACGTCGCTGTGTATGTAGGCGGTGGGCACGCCGTGGTCGACGAGGTACTGTGTCAGCTCCTCGGCCATGCGCTTAGTGAGGGTGGTGACCAGCGTGCGCTCGTGGCGCTGGGTGCGCTGGCGTATCTCCTCCATGAGGTCGTCAATCTGATGCTCGGTGGGTCGCACCTCTATCTCGGGGTCTAGGAGTCCGGTGGGGCGTATGACCTGCTCCACGACGACGCCCTCGGCCTGCTGCAGCTCGTAGTCGGCGGGCGTGGCCGAGACGTAGATGACCTGATGGGTCATCTGCTGGAACTCCTGGAAGGTGAGGGGGCGGTTGTCGAAGGCGGCGGGCAGCCGGAAGCCGTATTCCACCAGATTGGTCTTGCGGGCGCGGTCGCCTCCGTACATGGCGCTTATCTGGGGCACGCTGACATGGCTCTCGTCGATGATGAGCAGGTAGTCAGGGGGGAAGAAGTCGAGCAGGCAGTAGGGGCGCTCGCCGGGGTGGCGGCCGTCGAAGTAGCGCGAGTAGTTCTCAATGCCCGAGCAGTGGCCCAGCTCGCGCAGCATCTCCATGTCGTACTCCACGCGCTCCTTGATGCGCTGTGCCTTCACGTCGTCGCCCTGCTCGTGGAAGAACTCCACCTGCTTCACCAGGTCGTCCTGAATGTCGTGGATGGCGCGCAGGGTCTGCTCCTGGGTGGTCATGAAGAGGTTGGCGGGGTAGAGCTTGTAGTCGGCATAGGTGCCCAGCCGCTGCAGGGTGACGGGGTCGAGCTCCTCGAGGCGGTCGATCTCATCGTCCCAGAAGGTGACGCGCAGCAGCTTCTCGCTGTAGGCCATGTAGACGTCGACGGTGTCGCCCTTCACGCGGAAGTTGCCGCGCTCGAGCGTCAGATCGTTGCGCACGTAGAGCGACTGCACCAGCTGTCTTAGCAATGCGTTGCGGTCGATGTGCTGCCCCTGTCGGAGCGAGATGACATTGTCGGACAGGGCATTGGGGCTGCCCATGCCGTAGATGCACGACACGGACGAGACGACGACGACGTCCCTGCGGCCTGCCAGCAGGGCCGACACGGCGCTGAGGCGCAGGCGGTCGATCTCCTGGTTGATGGCCAGGTCCTTCTCTATGTAGAGGTCGGTCTGGGGCAGGTAGGCCTCGGGCTGGTAGTAGTCATAGTAGCTGACGTAGTACTCCACGGCATTCTGGGGGAAGAAGCCGCGCATCTCTTCGTAGAGCTGGGCGGCCAGCGTCTTGTTGTGGCTCAGGATGAGGGTGGGGCGGCCGGCGCGGGCAATGACGTTGGCCATGGTGAACGTCTTGCCCGAGCCGGTGACGCCCAGCAGCACCTGGGCGCGGTCGCCGCGGCTGAGGCCCTCGGCGAGCTGGCGTATGGCCTCGGGCTGGTCGCCTGTGGGCTGGTAGGGGGAGGTGAGTTGGAATTCCATAAATCGGCGGCAAAATTACAAATAATCTGTGAAATGTGTGTAACGAGTGGTAAAAAAATATATAAACTTTTTGCGCTTTGGGCAAAAATGCGTAATTTTGCACCTCAAATATGAACGGAATGAGGAAACGAGTTTTCGCGGGGGGCCTTCTGGCCTTGGTGCTCACGGGCTGCGCCGGCGAGTTCAACAAGGTGTACAAGACGGACGACGTGGGCTACCGCTATGAATATGCCAAGCAGAGCTTCGCCGAGGGCAAGTACAGCCGTGCGGCCACGCTGCTGCTGGACCTGATCACGGTGAAGAAGGGGCACGACGATGCCGAGGAGGCGCTATACATGCTGGGCATGTCGGAATATCTGAGCCACGACTACGAGTCGGCCTCGGAGACTTTCAAGAAGTACTACAAGACGTACCCTCGGGGCAACTATGCCGAGCAGGCTGCGTTCTACGTGGGGCAGGCGCTCTACGAGGGCGCTCCCGAGCCCCGCCTGGACCAGACACCCACCATAGGCGCCATCAACGCCTACCAGCAGTTCCTGGACTTCTTCCCCGAGTCGGAGCTGAGGCCCAGGGCGCAGGAGCGGCTGTTCGAGCTGCAGGACAAGCTGGTGGTGAAGGAGCTGCTGTCGGCCCAGCTGTACTACAACCTGGGCGGCTACTTCGGCAATGTCAACTCGAACACGGAGAGCAACTACATTGCCAGCATCATCACGGCCCAGAACGCGCTGAAGCTGTACCCCTATTCGAAGTGGCGCGAGGACTTCTCGCTCATCATCATGAAGAGCAAGTTTGAACTGGCTGAGAACTCGTCGGAGGATAAGCGCGTGGAGCGCTACAGGGACGCCGAGGACGAATGCTACGGCTTCCTGAACGAGTTCCCCGACTCGAAGGACTGCGCCATGGCCAACAAGTTCATTGCCAAGTGCAAGAAGGTGATAGGAGACTGAATAATTAGTAATGAGTAATTAAAAAACCATAAATAAAGCAGATGGATTACAAAAAGAGTAAGGCTCCGGTGAACACCGTGACCCGCAACGTGATGGAATTGTGTGATGAAACGGGCAACATCTACAAGAGTGTGGCCATCATTGCCAAGCGTGCTAACCAGATTTCCGTGCAGATCAAGGAAGACCTGTCGAAGAAGCTGGCCGAGTTTGCCAGCTACAATGACTCGCTGGAAGAGGTGTTTGAGAACCGTGAGCAGATAGAGATTTCCCGCTACTACGAGAAGCTGCCCAAGCCCACGCTACTGGCCACCCAGGAGTTCGTGGAGGGAAGGGTGTACTGGCGCGACCCCCAGCAGGAGAATGCCATGGCGGCCGAGGAAGCATAATAACTGAACACACACACGGAGAGAAACATCATACTTTTATGCTCAGACCACAGACTTGGTACTTGCTGCTGGCAGCAGTGGCAATATTGGTGTGCATACTAGCCGGGGCAGGCATCACGCTCCAGCTAGTATTGCTTATTACAGCCGCCCTGGCTGCGCTGGCCGTGATACCCCTCTACAAGAACAGGAAGCTGCAGGCGGCTCTCTGCCTGCTGCCCATGGTGCTGCTGCTGGCCTGGTACGTCGTGCTGGGACTCTACGCCGTGCCCGAAATCATGCACTGGCAGTATGCGCTGCCTGCTGTGGCCATCCTGCTGGTGTTCATGGCCCGCAAGGGAATAGTTCACGACGAGAAGGTGGTGCGCGCCTACGACCGTATCAGATAGAAGAGATAGAGTGACCTAGTATGATCATCAAGACCGCAGAGTTTTCCATCTCGTCACCCACGTTGACCATGTGTCCTGCCGACACGAAGCCCGAGTATGCCTTCATCGGCAGAAGCAACGTGGGCAAGTCGAGCCTCATCAACATGCTCTGCCGGCACAGGCGGCTGGCCAAGACGTCGGCCACGCCCGGCAAGACGCTGCTCATCAACCATTTCATCATCAACAAGGAGTGGTATCTGGTCGACCTGCCCGGCTATGGCTTTGCCAAGCGGTCGAAGAAGGAGATACAGAGGCTGGACCAGATGATACGTGGATACATACTGGGGCGGCAGCAGCTGGTGAACACGTTCGTACTGGTCGACGTGCGACTGGAACCACAGGCCGTCGACCTGGAGTTCATGAACTGGCTGGGAGTGTCGGGCGTGCCCTTCGCCATCGTCTTCACAAAGGCCGACAAGCTGTCGGCCCAGAAGGTGAACATGAACGTGGAAGCCTACAAGAAGAAAATGCTGGATACGTGGGAGGAGATGCCGCCCTACTTCATCACTTCGGCCGAGAAGGGCAACGGGCGTGACGAGGTGCTGGACTATATAGAGCAAATCAACAAGAGCCTGGGCTGACTCATCGTTACTTATGGCAAAGGAAACCCCATACCTTGACGTGCAGAACCTGACCAAATCGTTCGGGGCGCTGCTACTGTTCGAGGACATCAGCTTTTCCATTGCGGAAGGGCAAAAGGTGGGGCTCATAGCCAAGAACGGCACCGGCAAGTCAACACTGCTCTCCATCCTGTGCGGGAATGAGGGCTACGACTCCGGCGCCATCATCTACAGGCGCGACCTCAAGGTGGGCTTCCTGGAACAGTCGCCACGCTTTGACCCGCGTGACTCCGTCCTCGACGCCTGCTTCAACCACCAGGGGAATGAGGAGAAGGTGCTGAAAGCAAAGCAAATACTCACCCAGCTGAAAATCAGGAATTTGCAGCAGCCCATGGGACAGCTCAGCGGCGGCCAGCAGAAGCGCGTGGCACTGGCCAACGTGCTGATTCTGGAGCCCGACCTGCTCATCCTCGACGAGCCCACCAACCATCTGGACCTGGAAATGATTGAGTGGCTGGAGGGCTTCCTCTCTCGTGGCAACAAGACGCTGCTCATGGTCACCCACGACCGCTACTTCCTGGACCGGGTGTGCTCCGTCATCCTGGAACTGGACGACCATACCGTCTATACCTATCGGGGAAACTATTCCTACTATCTGGAGAAACGCCAGGAGCGCATTGACAACCGCCGGGCTGAGATAGCACGGGCCAATAACCTGTACCGCACGGAACTGGAGTGGATGCGCCGCATGCCACAGGCACGTGGTCACAAGGCTCGCTACAGGGAGGAGGCGTTCTACGAGCTGGAGAAAGTGGCCAAGGCCAGGGTGGAGGAAAGGGCCATCAGGCTGAAAGCCAGCAGCGTCTACATAGGCAGCAAGATTTTTGAATGCCAGTATATCTCAAAGAAATTCTCGGACGACGTGGTCATCATGAAGGATTTCTACTATAATTTCTCCAGGTTTGAGAAAATGGGAATAGTGGGCAGCAACGGCACGGGAAAGTCAACGTTCCTGAAGATGCTACTGGGCCAGATGTCCCCCGATGACGGACGCATCGTGGTGGGCGAGACGGTACGCTTCGGTTATTTCTCGCAGGAAGGGCTGCAGTTCGACGAACAGCAGAAAGTCATCGACGTCGTTCGTGACATTGCTGAGTACATTGACCTGGGACAAGGCCGGCATCTCTCGGCCAGCCAGTTCCTGCAGCACTTCCTGTTCACCAATGAGCAGCAGCACAATTATGTCTATAAGCTGAGCGGTGGAGAGCGGCGTAAGCTCTACCTCTGCACCGTGCTGATGCGCAATCCCAACTTCCTGGTGCTCGACGAGCCTACCAACGACCTGGACATTGTGACGCTGCAGATTCTGGAAGAGTATCTGCAGGACTTCCCGGGATGCGTCATCGTGGTGAGCCATGACCGATACTTCACCGACAAGGTGGTCGACCATCTGCTGGTGTTCAAGGGACAGGGAGAGATACAGGACTTCCCCGGCAACTATACGCAATACCGCCAGTGGCTCTCGCTTCAGCCGAAAGCGTTGAGCCCGGCCAAGGAAACGGCCCCCTCGGCACCTGCCGCCAGTTCCACTCGTGACCACCGGAACAATGCGGAACGCCGCCGCTTCACCTATAAGGAGAAGCGCGAGTTTGAACAATTGGAGAAAGACATTGCAGCCCTGGAGGAAGAGAAAAGGCTGATGGAGGATGCACTCAGCTCGGGCACTATCTCCGTGGAGGAAATCACCCGCCTGAGCAAACGCCTGCCCCTGCTCACTGAGGAACTTGACGAGAAGTCCATGCGCTGGCTGGAACTGTCGGAAATAGAAGGATGAACCATCTGAAAGAAGAGGAAAAGGAAGATGATAGCTCAGCAATATCCCTCACATCTGCTGGAACGCGCCGTGCAGGAGTTCTCCAAGTTGCCAGGCATTGGGCGGAAGACCGCCCTGCGGCTGGTGCTCCACATGCTGCGCCAGCCCAACAGCGATGTGGACCAGTTTGCCGAGGCTATCTCGAAGATGAAGCATGAGGTGAAGTATTGCCGCTCCTGCCATAATATCAGCGACACTGAGCTGTGTCCCATCTGCTCTGATTCTCGTCGGGATGCCACCACCATCTGCGTCGTGGAGAATATACAGGATGTCATGGCCATTGAGAATACGCAGCAGTTCCACGGCCTCTACCATGTGCTGGGCGGGCTGATATCGCCCATGGATGGCATCGGGCCGGCCAACCTGGAGATAGAATCACTGGTTGACAGGGTAGGGGAAGGCAGTGTGAAAGAGGTGATACTGGCCCTCAGCTCAACCATGGAGGGCGACACCACCAACTTCTATATCTTCCGCAAACTGGCAGCAACGGGCGTCGCCGTGAGCATCATTGCAAGGGGCATCGCTGTGGGAAATGAACTGGAGTATACTGACGAGGTGACGCTGGGCCGTTCCATCCTCAACAGGACTCCCTTTGAAGGCTGATGATGAATAAAAGAACTTAGAAAATGAAAAAGACAAGAAATATACTGATGGCACTTTATGCAGGCTTCCTGCTGATGGCCGCTATATTATATATATGTGGCGAATTCCTGCAGTGGGATATGACGCTGTGGGCTGATGCCACCCGAGGCCAGAAGTTTGTCGGCTCCACGGTGATGATTCTTCTCACCATTGGCCTGCTGCCATTATCCCTGCGTCTGTTCAAGTTTCAGTTTGTTGCTGACAGGCTTGTACAGCGCAAGGCTTCTGCACTGGCTTGCTGGGGCAGCGTCCGCCTGGTCATCATGGGCTTGCTGCTGGTGCTGAACACCTTCTTCTATTATGCCTTCGGATTTGAGTCAACTTATGGATACCTGGCCGTGGTAACACTGCTCTGTATGCCGTTTGTCATTCCAACGATGAATCGGTGCATGGCGGAGGTCACCCCTCCCGAGAAGCACGAGGATGAGTCAGTAGTAGAAGAACAACCAGAGGAACAGAACGTATGAAAAAGCTAACGGTAGTCATAGTCAGCTACAACGTCAAGTACTATCTGGAACAGTGCATTGCCAGTGTTCTGGCTGCTGCACAGGATATAGACTACGAGATTTATGTGGTTGACAATGATTCCAAGGACGATACTGTACACCATCTTCACCGGCGCTTCGGCGAGCAGATCACCATCATTGAAAGTCAGCACAACCTGGGCTTTGCCCGTGCCAACAACATTGCCATTCGACAGACGGAAAGCGAGTATGTGCTACTGCTCAACCCTGATACCTTCATCTCGGAAGACTCGCTCCGCCAGGTCCTGGATTTCATGGATCAGCATCCACAAGCAGGAGGCGTGGGCGTGAGGATGCTCAATTCTGATGGAAGTACGGCCCGTGAGTCACGTCGTGGACTGCCCACTCCTTGGGTGTCTTTCCAGAAAATGCTGGGCTTCTCACGGCGTTATTATCTCAGTGACCTCTCCTGGACTGAGCCTGGACGCATTGACGTGATGAGCGGAGCCTTCTGCATGCTGCGGCGTGAAGCTCTTGACAAGATAGGGCTGCTTGACGAAGATTTCTTCATGTATGGTGAGGATATTGACCTGAGCTATCGCATCCTGAAGGGAGGCTATGAGAACTGGTACGTGCCGGTTTCCATCGTCCATTACAAGGGCGAGTCTACCCAGAAGTCAAGCTTTCGCTATGTGCATGTGTTCTATCAAGCCATGCTCATCTTCTTCCGTAAGCACTATAGCCATCTGTCTTTCATCGTCACCCTCCCCATCAAGTTTTCCATCTACTTCCGGGCCCTCATCGCCCTGATTCAGATGCAGTCCTATCGCATGCGTCGTTCTCTGGGCTTCTATCGGCAGGAGAATACTGACGTCAAATACCATTTCGTGGGTTCAGAAACCATGATTAACCAGTGCCGGAAGTTGTCGCGGCGCAAAGGGCTGACTTCCACCTTCCAGACCACCCGCTCGCTGGCAGATGTGAAATTATCGCCAGAGCCCAATACTTGTATCGTCTATGATGTGGAGCAGTTCTCCTTCCAGCAAATCATCGACAAGGTTTCTGCCTATACCGATAACCATACTACCATAGGAACCTACAGCAGTAAGAGCAAAACCCTGATCACTCCCACAGAGATTATCCGATGAACAACCGCCAGTTACCATACGTCCGTCTGCGTGCCATGGAGCCTGAAGACCTGGATGCGCTTTACCACATAGAGAATGATATGCAGCTATGGGGGCTTGGCACTACCAACGTGCCCTATTCACGCTACACACTTCATGACTATATAGCCAATTCCTCAGGCGATATCTACACAGACCGTCAGGTGCGGCTCATCATCGAAGACCAGAGAGAACAGGTCATAGGCATTGTCGACCTCGTCAATTTTGACCCTCGCCATCGCCGTGCTGAACTGGGCATTGTCATCCAGCAGCCTTTTCGTGAGCAAGGCTATGCACAGGCTGCGCTGAGGAATGTGATTGATTATGCACGGCGGGTGCTCCATCTACATCAGCTCTACGCAATTATTGATACATCAAATACTCATGCCCTCGGACTTTTCAGCAAGTTGAACTTCTGTTATATCTCTATGCTGAGCGACTGGCTTTATAATGGGTCAACTTACAGCAATGCCCAGCTGGTACAACTGATACTATTATGAGAAAAAAATCATAAAAGTTTTGGCTGTTTCAGTTTTTTGTTGTAATTTTGCACCCACAATCCAGGAGAGTTGGCAGAGTGATCGATCGCGCTGGACTCGAAATCCGGTATACCCTTA
>CAMNJH010000112.1 GCA_946541275.1 uncultured Prevotellaceae bacterium | reverse complement strand
TGTCCACCTTGACAAAGATTTCCAGATAGATGTGCTTGTCGAAAAATTTCTCCAGAGCCTTGCGGGCCTCAATGCTCACCTTCTTCAGTGCCACGCCCTGATGACCGATGATGATGCCCTTCTGCGAGTCGCGCTCCACGTAGATGACGGCATTGATGTGAATCTGCCGCTCGTCCTCCTTGAAGCGCTCCACTACCACCTCAACAGAATAGGGCACCTCCTTGTCGTAGTAGAGCAGTATCTTCTCGCGAATGATTTCCGACACGAAAAAGCGGGCAGGCTTGTCGGTCAGCTGGTCTTTGTCGAAGAAGGCAGGGCTCTCAGGCAGCAGCTCCTGTATGCGCTTGAGCAGCATATCGGTGCCGAACTTGTTCTTCGCCGAGATGGGCAGTATTTCCGCGTTGGGCAGCAGTGAGTGCCACCGCTCAACAATCCGCGCAAGCCGGTTCTGGCTGCTCTCCTCTCCATTTGGGGAGGGGCTGGGAGCGAGGCTGTCAATCTTGTTGATGAGCAGAATGACGGGAATGGTCATCTTCTGCACCTTTTCCAGGAAATCCATGTTCTTCTCGGGGTTCTCCACCACGTCGGTGACGTAGAGCAGCACATCGGCATCAGCCAGTGCACTCTCTGAGAAGGCCAGCATGGACTCTTGCAGCTTGTAGTTGGGCTTCAGCACGCCGGGTGTGTCGCTGAACACAATCTGCATGTCGGGGGTGTTGACGATGCCCATGATGCGATGGCGCGTTGTCTGGGCCTTGAAGGTGGCAATGGAAATACGCTCACCAACCAACTGGTTCATGAGCGTACTTTTGCCTACGTTGGGATTACCAACAATGTTTACGAATCCTGCTTTATGCATATCACTTTCCGTCGTAGGCCCAGCGCACGTAGTTGGCTCCATGCACGAAGCCGGCGCCAAAGGCTGTCATGATGATATTGGCACCCTTGCGCAACTTGGGCTCATACTCCCAGAGAGCCAGGGGTATGGTAGCGGCCGATGTGTTGCCGAAGTGCTCAATGTTCACCATTACCTTTTCCATGGGCACTTCCAGCCGTTTTGCCACGGCTTCGATGATACGCATGTTGGCCTGGTGCGGAATGACCCAGTCAATATTGTCTGTCGTCAGGCCGTTGCGCTCAGCAATGAGGGCGCTGTCGGCCGACATGTTGGTCACGGCGTAGCGGAACACGGTGCGGCCCTCCTGATAGGTGAAGTGCATGCGATGGTCCACAGTGAAGTGGCTGGCGGGGCTCACCGAGCCTCCTGCCTTCATGTGAAGGAAGGGCAAGCCCATGCCGTCGGTACGCAGATACGAGTCCATCAGTCCGTAGCCTTCCTCCTCGGTGGCCTCCAGGAGCACGGCTCCTGCGCCGTCGCCAAACAGGGGGCAGGTGGAACGGTCCTTATAGTCGGTGGCCGACGACATCTTGTCGGCACCAATGAGGATGATTTTCTTGTAGCGCCCGCTCTGAATCATCGACGAGGCCACGTCGAGTGAGTAGATAAAGCCACAGCAGGCTGCCCAGAAGTCGAACGCCATGGCGTTCTTCAAGCCCAGCTTGCCGATGACGATACTGGCTGTTGAGGGATAGTGATAGTCGGCCGTCGATGTGGCCACGATGAGCGCATCAATCTCGTCGGGGTTCACGCCCGTCTTCTTGATGAGCTGCTTGGCGGCCTTGCGCGCCATATAGGAAGTGCCGAGACCCTCTTCAGTGAGGATTCGGCGCTCCTTGATTCCGACACGCGTCATAATCCACTCATCGTTCGTGTCAACCATGCGCGACAACTCCTCGTTGGTGAGGACATAGTCGGGCACGTAGCCGCCGATGCCAGTAATGATCGCGTTTATTTTTCCCATTATTCAGCTACTTCTTCGTCCTTCTTGATAGCAACCTTACCACGGTAGTAGCCACAGCTGGGGCATACGGTGTGATAGATGTAGTAGGCGCCACAGTTGGGGCAAAGTGCCAGCGTGGGGGCTACTGCCTTATCGTGGGTACGACGTTTTGCGGTACGAGTCTTTGACTGTCTTCTTTTAGGATGTGCCATAATGATTTATTATTTACGATTCAACTTTTTTCCTTCAGTTTCTCCAAGGCGGCCCAGCGTGGGTCAATGGTCTCTGTGGCGTCCGCATCACTGCTTCGGGCAGCCGTCAGCTCTTCGAGCTTTCGCATCATAGCAACGTTACAATCGCCAGGTTGATGAACGTGCTGGATGGGTACCGCCAAGGCTATCGACTCATAGATAAGCCATGCCGTGTCGAGCACAGCGTCTGCCTCGTCCACGGTAATCACCTCGTCGTCTTCGGTGTATGCTGCGCCCAGCTTCACTATCATCCGCTGGTCGGCCACGATGGGCTGGTCCATGGAGTCTAGGCAGCGGTCACAGGGCACCTGAACAGTGCCTTCAGCGTGCAGCACAAGCTCAAAAAAGCCGACGGCCTTGCGTATAGACCCCGACACATGCAAAGAACCCTGCCGCAGCTGCGCGTCTTCGAGCGACTGAAAGAATTGGTCGTCCAGCTCCCATTCCAAGGGCGTCACGTCCTCAGCCAGCGCCTTCAAATCAATCTTAAAATCCTCTAAGTTACGCATATACACTTTCTAACGGGCTGCAAAGTTACAAACTTTTTTTCTAATAGCAACAACTTTTCATCACTTTTTTTCTTTTTTGCACACTCCACCCGCGTAGTGTGCAAAGGCTGCACCCCGATGTTCACACACCAGCGGTGCAGCCTGCTCGTCTTCTTATCAACAAAAGCACGAGAGAGAGATTGCCTATTTCTTCAGCTTTACCTCAACAACACCATTCTTGCCCTTCGCGCCATAGACCTCAACAGCTGCTTTATCCTTCAGCACTGTGATCGACTCGATAGTCTTTGAATCGATCTTTATGACCACATCGCTAGATACCTCTTTGCCGTCAACGATGAAAAGTGGGTCAGGCCCGTTGCCTTTCCCGCCTGTTGGGATGATTTCGAGCGGGACGGTTTTGTTTTCGCTACTGCCCTGCAGCTTAAACGTAATAGGCATCATGAACTTCACGCGCACCTTCTTGCCGTCCTGCTCGCCTGGTGTCCACTTAGGCATTGACTTGACCACTCTGATAGCCTCTTCATCGATGCTGGGATATACTTCCTTGACCACGCTCACGTCAGAGATGCTGCCGTCAGTCTCGATGACGAACTCCACGAGTGCACGACCTTCCTTTTTGGCTTCCATCGCATCCTTAGGATAGCGGATGTTGTCGCTCACGAAGCGCATCATCTCAGACATACCACCAGGAAATTCAGGCATCTTTTCCACAGAATCATAGGCTTTCTTCAACGTGTCGGCAGGCGCTGCGTACGAGAGGGTAGCTGAGTACTTCAACGTGTCGGCAGGCGCTGCGTACGAGAGGGTAGCTGAGTACTTCACCTGCTCAGCGATGCTTTCCACTTCGGGCTGTGCGAAGGCCACGAGGGCCAGTGCTGCCACGGGCACGACGGCCAGCGCACGCAGCTGCTGCCATCGGTTTGATTTCTTTGTTGTCATCATACGGATTCGTTTTTTTAGTGATTGATGATTAAAATTGTTTGCCATCGAGAACAGCTGCTCCCCGACGGACTTCCTTATCAGCAGTAACTGGTACTGCCGGGCGTCGACTCCTCGTTCCAGAACGGCCTCGTCGGCCTCGTATTCGTGAACCTGCTGCAGTTCGCGGCGCAACAGCCACGCGGCAGGGTTCCACCACTGCAGTGCCACCAGCAGATTGGACAGCAGCACATCGGCCGAGTGCCAATGAGCTATGTGGGCCTGCTCGTGGGTCAGTATCTCCCGTGGATTCTCATCGTAGTCCTGCTGGCTGATGACGATGTGGCGAAAGTAGCTGAATGGTGCCAGCTTCCCACCGGGCAGGATGTGCAGCCACGTACCATCGGGCATGCGCTCCACACGGCCCTGACGGAGCAGCTTCCACAGCCTCACCTGCGAAGCCACATGCCACAGCACCACCACTGCCAGCCCTATCATATAAATAATGTAGGCCAGCCGGATGCCGCTACTCAGCGCTGAACTGGCCTGCAGTGCTTCGCCAGTCGGCTGCTGCACCTCGGCAAACACGCCTTCTATGATGATGAGGCCTTGCCCCAGTGCCGAGGGCTCATCGCTGTTCACATGCACCAGGGGGAGCAACAGCGACAGGGGCACTGCGGCCAGCAGCATGGCACGATAGAGGTGGTGGAACGTCTCACGTCCCAGCAACAACTTCAGCACCAGATAGAAACCTATCAGGCAGACGCCCACTTTCAGTTGATATACAAACAACATGGTGATATGAGTTTTTGGTTTTGAGTTATTGGACTGATTCTGTCTTCTTCAGCCATCCGTTCATTCGCCTTTCGGGCGTCCGTTCATCTCGACCTCGCGGATAAGCGCCTTCAGCTCGTCAAGCGAGATTTTCTCGTCCTTCACCAGCGCTGACACGGCGCTCAGATAGCTGTGGCCGAAGAACTTGTTCACCACATTCGTCAGCGTTCCGCCCCGATAGTCCTCACGCGTGATGCGGGCGAAATACTGGAAGCAGCGGGCCGTCAGCGCCTTGTGGCCTAGGAAACCTTTCTCCTCCAGAATCTTCACCAGCGTGGCCAGCGTGTTCACATGCGGTCGCGGTTCGTCGTAGAGAGCTTGCAACTCGCGTACTTGCAGTGGTCCATGGTCCCACATGCGCTCCATAATCTCCTCTTCTTTTTGAGTTAGTTGCTTCATATTCTTGCAGGTTTTATCGTTTCACGCTGCAAAGTAACTAAATATTTTCGTTATACAACTAATTTTCTTAGTTAATTAAACTAAAATTATTAGTTTTTCCTTGATTTTTATCCTTTTGTCCATTCCAATTACACAAAACAGCATGGCTTTTCAAGGTTTCATTCGGAAACCAAGAAAAGACCTATAAAAAAAGTTAGAAAAGATATATAGGATTGCTGTTTACCTACGCAACTCTATGCGGAAGGTCGTTCCGCGGCCCACTTCGCTCTGCTTCACGAAGATGCGGCCATGGTGGTATTCCTCCACGATGCGCTTGGCCAGCGAGAGGCCCAGCCCCCAGCCGCGCTTCTTGGTGGTGAATCCAGGACGGAACACGTTCTTCACGTTTTTCTTGCGTATTCCCTTGCCTGTGTCCACCACTTCCACAGCCACGATGTCGTCCTCCACCAGCAGCCACAAGTCAATCTTTCCTGGCTGGCCTTCCATGGCATCAACGGCATTCTTGCACAGGTTCTCTATCACCCACTCAAAGAGCGAGGCGTTCATCTTCACAATGACCTCGGCTGCAGGATAGTGGCCCTTGATGCTCACCTTCTGCGACGTGCGCTTGTCCATGTAGGCGATGACGTGGTCCAGCACCTCCTGCATCGACGCATCGACAGGCTCTGGCAAAGAGCCAATCTTCGAGAAGCGCTCTGCAATCCGCTCCAGGCGCTTCACATCCTGTTCCATCTCAGGTATCAGGTCGTCTTGCGGATACTGCTCTTTCAGCATCTCCGTCCAGGCCATCAGGCTGCTGATAGGCGTGCCCAGCTGGTGCGCCGTCTCTTTCGACAGGCCCACCCACACTTTGTTCTGCTCAGCCCTTTTGCTGGAGAGCAGGGCGAAGATGGCCACCACCACAAAAATCATCACGATGCCCAGCTGCCAATAGGGATACTGCGTCAGTCGTTTCAGCATGGTAGACTCATCGTAGCACACCAGCAGATAGTCATCATAGCCCAGGTCTATGCTGATGGTATCACCAGCCTGGCGCATACGGCGGGCATAGTCGTCCACGCCCAACGAGTCCTCAATGTTTCGGAACTCCAGCACCTGACCATCCTTGTCAGTTACAATGACGGGAATGGTGGTATTGCCCTCAATGAAGGCCAGAGCCAACGAGAGGTCGGTCTCACTGTCAGCTTCCTGCACGAAGTTCATGGCTTTGGCCCACAAGTCCATCTTCGAACGCTCTTCCTGTTTCAAGTCGCTCACCAGCTGGTGACTGACCAACAGCGAGGCTGCGGCAATGAGCACCGCCGCCACCACGAGCAAAATCTTCACCTGACGTATCTTGTCGGTCCACTGCATAGGTCAGTATTCCCTTAATATCTCTTCATGACGCTTGCGCCGCATCTCCTTTTTATAGCTGCTGCGCCACTTCTTGGGTATCAGCTTTCCCAGGAGGCCCAACGGCAGACTGGCGGGCTTGCTGGGGTCGTTGGCCAGCAGTTGTGCCTCGGTGCGGGCCATGCGCAGGCTCTTGTTCAGGTCGCGCAGACGGTCGTCCAGCTTTCCCTTTCCGAAGACCACCACTTCCTGCAGGTTCATCAGCTTGGATATGATATACACCGTGTCACGCACTTCCTCCAGGTTCACTATGCGGCTCTCGTAGTTCAAATGCGAAAAAACCAGCGTCCTGCTGCTGTCAGGCACGATGAACAAGCCCAGTGAGTCAGTGGTCACTACGCCCTTTTTACCCTGCACGTTCACACCGGCCACGGGAGTATTGGTCTCCACGTCGACCACCACGAGTTGCTTCTGCGCCTCGGCAGATATGCAGCCCGCAGCCAGCAGGATAATGGCAAGCCATAAGGATTTCATGAGTGCAAAAATAGAAAGAAAGCCTCTGCCCAACAAATTTTTTACGTTAGTTTAAGCACTATTGGCAGAAGTTTACATTAAGCGATAAGGCGTGGTCCAAAAGTAACAAATTACAGCCCAAATCACGTCTTTTCCCTACAGAAAGCAACTATTTTTCTCTTTCTTGCTTCTGTTTCAAATAAAAAGTGTACTTTTGCAGCCACATTTTCATTATAAACCAAAAACAATGAAACAGACTAAAGTAAAACCCGCTTCGGGAAAGCTGGGTATCCTGGTGGTAGGCTGTGGTGCCGTTTCCACTACATTCATGACAGGCGTTTTGTTGGCTCGCAAGGGACTGGGCAAGCCTGTTGGTTCATTCACGCAATATGACAAGATTCGCGTGGGGCGGGGCGACGACAAGCGCTATCTGCCGGTCAGTGAGATTGTGCCACTTGCCAGTTTGGACGACATCGTCTTCGGGTGCTGGGATGTTTATCCGCAGAATGCATACCAGGCTGCCATGTATGCCGAGGTGCTGAAAGAGAAGGACATCAACCTGGTACGCGACGAGCTGGAGCAGATTGTTCCGATGGCCGCTGCCTTTGACAAGAATTATGCCAAGCGCCTCGACGGTGACAATGTGAAGAAAAACCTGACCCGCTGGGAAATGGCCGAAGCACTGCGTGAGGACATCCGCCGCTTCAAGGCAGAGAAGCAAGTGGAGCGTGTCGTTGTACTGTGGGCTGCCTCTACCGAGATATACGTTCCTGTGAACGAGCAGGTTCACTATCAGCTGGAAGACCTTGAGGCAGCAATGAAGGCTGACGACCGCGAGCATATTGCCCCGTCAATGTGCTATGCCTATGCCGCACTCAGTGAAGGTGCTCCCTTCATCATGGGCGCCCCGAACACCACGGTTGACATTCCTGCCATGTGGCAACTCGCCGAGAAGACGCACATGCCCATTGCCGGCAAGGATTTCAAGACTGGCCAGACCCTGGTGAAGAGCGGTTTTGCGCCTATCATCGGCGTGCGTTCTCTGGGGCTCAGCGGATGGTTCTCCACCAACATACTGGGCAACCGCGACGGACTGGTGCTCGACGAGCCCGCCAACTTCCGCACCAAGGAAGTGTCGAAGCTCTCCACGCTTGAGACCATCCTGAAGCCCGACTGGCAGCCCGACCTCTATGGCCACGGAAACGATGAGGACACACAGTATTATCATAAAGTGCGCATCAACTACTATCCGCCGCGCAACGACAACAAGGAAGGCTGGGACAATATCGACATCTTCGGCTGGCTGGGCTATCCCATGCAGATCAAGATCAATTTCCTTTGCCGCGACAGCATCCTGGCCGCCCCGCTCTGCCTGGACCTCAGCCTACTCAGCGACCTTGCCGCCCGTGCCGGACGGTTTGGCACGCAGCGTTTCCTCTCGTTCTTCCTGAAGTCGCCCATGCACGACTACACCCAGGGCGAAGAAGCCGTGAACAACCTCTACCAGCAATACACCATGCTGAAGAACGCCATCCGCGAAATGGGCGGCTACGAGGCTGACGAAGAAATTGACTGAGGACTGAAAATAAGAGACCGTAGCAGCTGACTGACGGGCTAGGGGGCGGTCAATTCCTATGTTTTTCATCCATGAAAAAGCAATGGTGCTACTCGTGCTACCAAGGCTGCTAATCATTTAGGCAACAGCATTTTACGGGTGCACGAAAACTGTATTTTTCGTGCTACCGAACGTGCTACTGGTGCTACTGAAGGTGCTACTGGTGCTACCAGCACTTTTCTGTATGTCTCATGGCTTTTGGTGCAAAATGAGACATACAGAAAAGTTGGGAACGTGGGATTTCAATGCGGCGTCGACTTTTTCTAAAATGGCGTCGACTTTTTCTAAAATGGCGTTGACTTTTTCTAAAATGGCGTTGACTTTTGAAAATTTGGCGTTGACTTTTGAAAATTTGGCGTTGACTTTTTCAAAGTTCTACCGATGAAATGAACAAAAACAGAGTCGGTAGCATCAGTAGCACCAGTAGCTCGAGTAGCATCAAACATCTATATATTAAGGGTGCCCATGCTATAAACACCCGTTTCGTGCACCCGCTTAAAACTAGTTGGTATGACTTTTGAAAAACAGAGTGCACCGAACAAACAGACCAGTTTTTCCCATCGCTGACGCGAAGTTACTATGTCTCTACAAAAAAAGAATGAATTCTTTTGTTTTGCTCTCGACTTTTCGTAACTTTGGAAGAAATTGCAGAATTTCTTTATATAAAGGCGATGCAGAGGATTGAGAAAATTCAGGGTTACGATTTGGAGACCGTTCTCAATTCAATGTTCTGTTATAAATTACCTAAAAGAGCACCCGACTCAGAGTCACCGCCTGTTTCATGGCTCATCATCGGGTGCAAAGATATAGCAAAATTCTGAGATAGCCAAAGCATTCGCTTGTTTTAACTCTTTGACCGTTCAACATGTGAGTTTCTTGTATGCCTCCACCACCTCGCGCATTGACATGATATACATCTTCAGCCGCTTTCCATCGAGAGGTGTGCGTCTGCCATCCATCCAACTGAGTTCCTGGAATTCCTGACAGAACGTGTTGTAGTCAATCCTGCCCTGCTGGTAAAATAGCAGCGCGTCGGCATAGACGGAGTAGTACAGGTTGCAGAAAGGCTTGAAGAATATGAAGT
>CAMNJH010000111.1 GCA_946541275.1 uncultured Prevotellaceae bacterium | reverse complement strand
ATGTGGCAGAATGGATTCTGGAGCTGGACCGCGGCGAGGGCATTCCCTGGAAGGGTAACTACAGCAGCTGGCTGGAGCAGAAGAGCCAGCGCCTGGCACTGGAGGAGAAGACAGCCTCCAAGCGCCGTAAGACGCTGGAGCGCGAGCTGGAATGGGTGCGCATGGCCCCCAAGGCCCGTCATGCCAAGGGCAAGGCTCGCCTGAACAGCTATGACCGCATGCTGAACGAGGAGCAGAAAGAGCGCGAGGAGCGACTGGAGATTTTCATTCCTAACGGCCCCCGACTGGGCAACAAGGTGATAGAGGCCGAGCACGTGGCCAAGGCGTTCGGCGAGAAGGTGCTCTTCAGCGACCTGAACTTCGTGCTGCCACCCAACGGCATCGTGGGAGTGATAGGCCCCAACGGCGCCGGCAAGACCACGTTGTTCCGCCTCATCATGAACCTGGAGCAGCCCGATGCGGGCAGCTTCGCCGTGGGCGAGACCGTGAAGCTGAGCTATGTGGACCAGCAGCATAAGGACATTGACCCAGGGAAGACGGTCTACCAGGTGGTGAGCCAAGGCAACGACACCATCCGCATGGCGGGGCGCGACATCAACGCCCGTGCCTACCTGTCGCGCTTCAACTTCAGCGGCGTAGACCAGGAGAAGAAATGCGGCGTGCTGAGCGGTGGCGAGCGCAACAGACTGCAGCTGGCCCTGGCCTTGAAGCAGGAGGGCAACGTGCTGCTGCTGGACGAGCCTACCAATGATATTGACGTGAACACGCTTCGTGCGCTGGAGGAGGGTCTGGAGTCGTTCGCCGGCTGTGCCGTGGTCATCAGTCACGACCGCTGGTTCCTGGACCGCATCTGCACCCACATCCTGGCTTTTGAGGGCGAAGGTCGTGTGTTCTACTTTGAAGGTAGCTACACCGAGTACGAGGCCAACAAGGCTCAGCGGCTGGGGTTGGAAGAGCCCAAGCGCAACCGCTACAGGAAGCTGATGGAGGAATGATGAGGATTATCTGATGTGAATGTACATCATGGTCAGGTCGTCGCTGGGCTCGGCACCGTCGCGGTGCTTCTCAACGGCGGCCTGCATGTGTTCTATCAGCTGGTGTGAACCGCTGGCATACTCCTTACGGAAGATGTTGATGAGCTGTTCATCGCCAAACTGCTCCTCGTATTTGTTCTCGGCTTCGTTCAGTCCGTCGGTATAGAGGAAGAGGGGACGGTCCTTGATGTTGTCAATCTCTTCGCCCACGAACTTCAGCTCAGGCCACAGGCCGATGGGGGCATTGGACTCCATCTGCAGGAAGGAGCCTTTCCATACCTGTTCGAACAGCACGGGCGGGTTGTGGCCGGCATTGCAGAAGTCGAGATGGCCTGTGGTGAGATCCACCAGACCAATAAACATGGTGATGAACATGCCCTGCTCGTTGTTCTGCACAAGGGCGTTGTTCATCTTTGTGGCTATGTCGGAAGGCATCATTTGCTGGGTGGCCAGCGTGCGGAAGAGACGGACGGCCTGGGCCATGAACAGCGAGGCAGGCACGCCCTTGCCGCTGACATCGCCAATGCAGAAATAGAGCTGACTGCCCGAGAGGAGGAAATCGTAGAGGTCGCCTCCCACGTCCTTGGCCGGCGTCATGAGAGCAAAGATGTCCAGCCCTTCGTGGTCAGGGAAATGGCTGGGCAGCATGGACATCTGTATGTTGCGGGCAATGTGCAGCTCGTCTTCCAGCAGTTCCTTGGCCTCGGTGGCGGCTTTCAGCTGGTCGTAGGCCTTTTGCAACTGTTCATTGGTGGTGGCCAGAGCCCGCTGTGCCCTTTGCCGATACAGCAGATAGGTGACGAAGAAGCCCACGATGAGCAGCAGGGCGGCGGCGGTGCCGATGAGCAGGATGCGCGACTGGCTGGCCTCCTGTTCAGCTATTCGGGCCTGCTGCTGTGCGATGACCGTTTCTTTCTGCTGCGTCTCGTAGATGGTGGCCAGCTCGGCGGCGTCGTTGTTTTGCAGCTCGACGATGGTGGAATCCATCAGGTTGAGAATATTCAGTCCTATGGCGATGGCCGAGTCCTTGCGTCCGGCGAGGGCATTGGCCCTGTATTTGGGAAAGAGATAGCTCGCAATGTTCTTCGGCGTCAAGTCAATTTCCCACTCGTTCAGGATTCTGTCCAGGTCACGGAAATTATCGGCGGCCTCCTGGTAGCGCCCTGCCACCTGGAGATAGCGCGTAGCATCAATGCGGCCTTGGTCGCTCTTGCCGTATGAGCTGGCCTGATAAGCCTCGTAAGCCGCCTTGGCTTCGGCCTGTCGGCCCAGCCCCTGTAGTGCCGTGGCCCGCTGAATGTGCAGCCGGGCCCTGACAAGCTCGATGAATTGCGTGGAAGCGCCAGGCAAATACGAGAGGCGCTCAACCAGCGTGTCGGCGCGGGTGGTCCATATCAGTGCTTCGGCATAGTAATGGGTGGTGAGATAGCTGAGTGAGGTGTTGTGGGCATCGATGAGGGCATGGCGCAGTGCATCGCTGTTGGGTGTACTTTTTGCGTTCTGCAAATAGCAGGCGTAGGCCTTGTCATAGCTCTTGCTGGCTTCGTCAGTACGGCCCAGGTTGAGCTGACAGCGTCCCAGCGACTCCAGCAGGATGGCATAGCCCACGCTGACGGTGTCGCCGCGAGCCTCAATCTCCTGGATAGCGGGCAGGGTGGCCCTGAGCCCTCCTTCATAGTCGCCCTTGTTGACCAGCAGGTTCGACAGCGATGCGGCCGTGTTGACATACTCGTCGTAGTTGCCCCCGTCGCAGCCGCCGGCTATCACCTTGTTCCAGTAGAACTCGGCGGTGCGGTGATGCCCCATGCGGGCGTGAGCATCACCCCGCCATCGGTTGGCTTCGGCCTCATTCAGCTTACCTTCGTTCTCCAGGCTGTCGGCCATGACCAGTATTTGTTCATAGTTGCCAGTGCTGATGAGGGAATTAAACAACATATCGGTGACGTCGTCGACCAGCTGCTTATGGGTGGCATTCAGTTCGCCCTTGTCATGAGAGTCCCCCCCTTGGCATGCAGCCAAACCGAGAAGGACAGAAAATGAAAGAATTGCAAAGTGGATTGCTTGTTTTTTCATCTGTTGACAATATTCGAATGCAAAGTTACGCTTTTCTGTATTATAATCAAAACTTTTTCACCTTTTTTATCCTAATTACTTTGGCTCTTTCAATTTTTACAAGTAAATTTGCCATCTGAACTTAAACTATTATGAATATGGACCAGACGCAAATCATTATCATTGCCGCAGCAGTGCTGCTGGTGGCTTTCTTCGTGTTTATCTCTTATGTGAAGGCTCCCCCCTCGTTTGCCTTCATCATTTCCGGCTTGAGCAGTCAGCCCCGTGTGCTCATAGGCAAGGGCGGATTCCGCATCCCCTTCCTGGAGCGCCTGGACAAGGTTTATCTGGGACAGATTACCGTGGACATCAAGACCGAGGAAAGCGTACCTACGAACGACTTCATCAACGTGGACGTGGACGCCGTGGCCAAGATTCGGGTGACTCCCAACAATGAAGGCACGCGCCTGGCCGCCAAGAACTTCCTGAACATGCTGCCGCAGCAGATAGCCGAGCAGCTGCAGGACTCGCTGCAGGGCAACATGCGTGAAATCATTGGCACGCTGGACCTGCGCTCGCTGAACACCGACCGCGATGGCTTCTCAGACCAGGTGATGCAGAAGGCTCAGCCCGACATGGCCAAGCTGGGTATAGAAATCATCTCGTGCAACATTCAGAATGTCACCGACCGTGAGGGGCTCATCAAGGACCTGGGTGCCGACAATACGGCCAAGATCAAGAAGGACGCCGCCATCAACCGTGCCGTGGCAGAAAGAGACGTGAAGATAGAGGTGAGCAAAGCCGACAAGGACGCCAACGACGCCCGCGTGGATGCCGACACCGCCATCGCCGTGAAGAACAACGACCTGGCCCTGAAGCGCGCTGCCCTGAAGCGCGAGGCCGACACCGCACAGGCCGACGCCGACGCCGCCTATGCCATTCAGCAGCAGGAGCAGCAGAAAACCATCAATATCAAGACCGTTGAGGCCGAGATTGAGAAGACCAAGCGCGAACAGATTCTCTCGCGCGAACAAATTGAAATTAAACAGAACCAGCTGGCAGCCGAGATTGAGAAGAAGGCCGATGCCGACAAATATAAGGTGGAGAAGAATGCCGCTGCCGACCTGGAGCAGCGCAAGCGCATAGCCGAGGCTCAGAAGTACGAGGCTGAGCAGCGTGCACTGGCGCAGAACGCCGAGTCGGATGCCACCCGCTACAGGCTGGAGCAGGAGGCTGCCGGTATCAAGGCCAAGGGTGAGGCCGAGGCCTATGCCATCCAGAAGAAGGGTGAGGCAGAGGCTCTGGCCATGGACAAGAAAGCCGAGGCCTACAAGAAGTACAACAACGCCGCCGTGATACAGATGATGATTGAGGTGCTGCCACAGGTGGTGGAGAACGTGGCCAAGCCCATCAGCGCCATCAAGGATGTCAATATCTACAGCGGCGACGGTCAGGGCATCAGCGCCATGAGCGGCAATGTGCCCGTGGCCATCAAGCAGGCCTTCGACGTGCTGAAGAGCGCCACTGGCGTGGACATGGCCGACATCATGCGCGCCGGCACCATTGAGGCCAAGACCACGCGCAATATCAACCTGAACGATGAGGCTCGCGATGCCGTGGACAACATGACGGGAAAAGAATAGGCCCAAATCATAATTCGGGGGTAAAAAATCAAATTGTGCGGTTCAATACCGAGAATTAGGTATACCTTTGCACCCATAAAAAGTTTAAAGCTAACCGACATCAAATGAAGAGTATTTTAGAAGGACGCCCGGCCCTGAAAGCCGAGATTGAAAAGACAGCCGAGGTGGCTGGATATCTGTGGCAGAACGGATGGGCAGAGCGTAATGGTGGTAACATCACCGTGAACATCAGCGAGTATGCAGATGACGAAATGCGACAGATGCCCGCTATCAGCGAGGTGAAGCAGATTGGCATCACGCTGCCTGCCCTGAAAGGCTGTTACTTCTATTGCAAAGGTACGGGCAAACGCATGCGCGACCTGGCACGCTGGCCCATGGACAACGGCTCGGTGATCCGCATCCTCGACGACTGCGCTTCCTATGTCATCATTGCCGACAATGCCGTCCAGCCCACCAGTGAGCTGCCCAGTCACCTGATTGTGCATGCCCGCCAGATAGAGATAGGCAGTGGCTACAAGGCCACCGTGCACACCCACCCCATAGAGCTGGTGGCCATGAGCCACAAGCGCGAGTTCCTGGGCAAAGATGTGCTGACACGCATACTCTGGTCCATGATTCCTGAGACGAAAGCCTTCTGCCCGCTGGGACTGGGCATCGTGCCCTACACCCTGCCTGGCTCGAACGAGCTGGCTGAGGCCACTCTGAAGGAGCTGGAGGACTACGACGTGGTGATGTGGGAGAAGCATGGCGTCTTCGCCAAAGGCAAGGATGTGATGGATGCCTTCGACCAGATTGACGTGCTCTCGAAGAGTGCAAAGATCTACATTGATGCCAAGTGCATGGGCTTCGAGCCCGAGGGCATGAGCGATGAGCAGATGGCCGAGATGACCCGCGCCTTCAATCTTCCCCGATAAATTGAAAAGGACACAAGAGAAAAACAACTACTGACTAATATATATACGCAAAAAGAAGAACCCGCCGCTGTGAAGCGTTGGGTTCTTTGCCATTTATAGGGGCCGTGCTGCTCTTTTCTTTCTATCTCCGTGGCGCACGCTGCAGGTGTTGCAGCAGGGCAGTGCAGCCCAGCAGCACATCCTGCCAGGTGGCCTCAAAGTCGCCCGTGTACCAGGGGTCGGCCACTTCGCCGGGGCGATGGGTGAAGTCCAGCAGCTGGTGAATCTTCCCTTCCGGGTCACCGCCGCAGATGCGGGTCATGTTGCGAATGTTCCACTCGTCCATGCCTATGAGCAGGTCGTAACGGTCGTAGTCTGAGCGCGTCATCTGTCGTGCCGTTTTCCCCTTCGCCGATATGCCGTGCTCAGCCAGTTTGCGCTGGGCCGGGGGATAGACGGCATTGCCAATCTCCTCGGTCGACGTGGCCGCCGAGGAGATGTGGTAATCAGATGACAGCCCAGCCTTCTGCACCAAGTCCTTCATCACGAACTCGGCCATCGGGCTGCGGCAGATGTTGCCGTGGCAGACAAACAGGATTCTCTTCATGCGGTGAAGATGAGGGCTTTCTCAAGCCAGTAGACAACGATGCCGGCCACATAGCCCACGAAGACAATCCACGAAATCTTCTTCATGTACCAGCCGAAGGTAATCTTCTCCAGGCCCATGACCACCACGCCGGCAGCCGAGCCGATGATGAGCATGGAGCCGCCCACGCCGGCGCAGTAGGCCAGCAGCTGCCAGAAGGAGCCGTCGACGGCATAGATGGTGTCGGGCACCACGTCGTACATGTTCATGCAGGCAGCCACCAGCGGCACATTGTCAACGATGGACGAGAGCACACCGATGATGCCCGTGATGAGGTAGGGGTTGCCGTTGAAGGCCACGTTCAGCCCGTCGCCCATGGCGTTCAGCACGCCCACTTGCTTCAGGCAGAGCACGGCCATGAGGATGCCCAGGAAGAAAAGAATGGTCGACATGTCAATGCGCGTCAGCAGTTGTGTCACGCGCTTGGCCATCGGGTCGCTCTCCTCGTACTGGCGGTTGAACACCTCGGTGATGGTCCACAGCAGTCCCAGCACCAGCAGGATGCCCATATACGGTGGCAGGTGGGTGACGGTCTTGAAGATGGGCACGAAGATGAGGCCGCCCACGCCAAAGCAGAACACCACTTGGCGCTGATGCTTGGTGAAGATCGACACCTCAGCCACTTTCAGGTTCTGCGCCTTGTCGAACTTGCCTTTCAGCGTGAGTGAGAGCAGGAACGTGGGCACCACTATCGACACCAGCGAAGGGATGAACAGCTCGCTGATGACGCCGCCTGTGCTCACCATGCCTTTAATCCAGAGCATGATGGTGGTCACGTCGCCAATGGGCGAGAAGGCGCCGCCCGAGTTGGCAGCGATGATGACCAGCGAGGCATAGATGATGCGCTCGTGGTTGTCCTGAATGAGCTTGCGCAGCACCATGATCATCACGATGCTGGTGGTCAGGTTGTCCAGGATGGCCGAGAGGAAGAACGTCATGAAGGCCACGCGCCACAGCAGCTTGCGCTTGGAGCGCGTCTTCATGGTGTCGCGCACGAAGTTGAAGCCGCCGTTGGCGTCTACTATCTCCACAATGGTCATGGCCCCCATCAGGAAGAACAGCGTCTCGGCGGTCTCGCCCAGTCCTTCAGGCAGGGTGGTCAGGTCGTGGCCTGGTATCAGGCAGTAGACAGTCCAGCAGAGCACGCACATCAGCAGGGCGACGGCAGCCTTGTTCACTTTGGTGAATGCCTCCAGCGCAATGCAGGCATAGCCAATGATAAAGATAGCAACAATTAAGAAAACGAAAGTTGACATGGTTATTGATTTAAAGTATTTCCATGATTTGCCTGAGCGAATGCACCTCGTGGGTCACGGGCTCGGGGGCGGGATAGCTGGGGAACCGGTTGAAGAACACGGTGTCCAGACCATAGTCAAGCGCCCCCCGCATGTCGCTGTCCCAGCCGTCGCCAATCATCAGCGTGCTGGCAGGCACGGCTTGTGACACCCGGAAGGCATAGTCGAAATAGCCTCGCTTGGGCTTGTTCACCCCGGCATCCTCGCTGAGGATGACCGTGTCAAAGCAGCCGTCGAAGCCGCAGGCGTGAATCTTGCGGTATTGCACTTCGTGAAATCCGTTGGAGCACAGATGCAGGCGGTAGCCCCGTTGGCGCAGATAGCTCACCAGCTCGTGGGCACCTTCTACCACGCCGGGCTTGTTGGCACAGTGGTCCAGAAAGCGGTCGCTCATGTCCAGGCAGAGCTGCTCGGTCACCACCAAGTCCTTGCCCTGGCACAAGGGGCGGCGAAAACGCTCCACGATGAGGTAGTCGCGCGTAATCTCGCCTTTGCCATACTGCCGCCAAAGGTCGATGTTGGCCTGCCAATAGGTGTCGTAGAACAGCTGCGCATCAGCGAACCAGCGCTCCAGTCCGAACTCCTCGAACACCTCGGCTAGAGCCAGTACAGCATTGCCGTGCGTGTCGCACAGCGTGTCGTCGAAATCTATAAACAGGTCGTCGTAGCGTCGTTCTTCGTTCATAGTGCAAAATTACTAATAATACGTCAAAAAGCAAAAGAAAAGGTCAAAAAGTTTAGACGGAAAATCAATTATCATGGTGGCTACAGATGTTTTTTTTGTAACTTTGCAGCCAGATATTACTAACTCTACTAATCAATGGAACAGAAAAAATATTTCTTTGCAGTCGACCTGGGTGCTACCAGCGATCGCACCATCATAGGCCATATCAGCGAGAGCGGAAACGGCAAGAAGTTTGAACTGGAGGAAGTGACCCGCTTCCCCAACAACCTGATAGAGCAGGGTGGCCATTACTACTGGGACATCTATGCCCTTTATTTCGAGATTGTCCGCGGCCTTAGGGAAGTGGCCAAGCGGGGACTGGAGATTACCAGCATAGGCATTGACACCTGGGGCGTTGACTTCGTCTTCATCGGCGAGGACGGCGCTATATTAAGGAATCCGCGCGCCTATCGTGACCCCGTCACCTTCGATGCCATGGACGACTACCTGAAGCACGTCGTTTCCAAGAAGGAGGTGTACGACGTCACGGGCATACAGTTCCTGAACTTCAACAGCATCTTCCAGCTCTACGCCATGAAGCGCGAGGGCAATTCAGCGCTGAAGAATGCCTCGAGGATTCTCTTCGTGCCCGATGCACTGAGCTGGATGCTCACAGGCAACGAGGTGTGCGAGTACACCATCGCCTCCACCTCGCAACTGCTCGACCCCCGCACGAAGATGCTCGACGAGCGCCTGCTGCAGTCGCTGGGGCTGACGCGCTCAAAGTTCGGCAAGATGGTACAGCCAGGCACCGTGGTCGGCGTGCTGACCGACGAGGTGCAGCGGCTGACAGGTCTGGGGCCCGTGCCCGTGGTGGCTGTGGCAGGTCACGACACCGCATCGGCCGTGGCTGCCGTTCCGGCCCGCGACGAGAAGTTCGCCTACCTGAGCAGTGGAACATGGAGCCTGATGGGCATAGAGACGAAGGACGCCATCATCAGCGACCTGAGCTATGAGCGCAACTTCACCAACGAGGGCGGCATAGAGGGCACCACGCGCTTCCTGAAGAACATCTGCGGCATGTGGCTCTATGAGCGCTGCCGACTGGAGTGGC
>CAMNJH010000110.1 GCA_946541275.1 uncultured Prevotellaceae bacterium | reverse complement strand
TGTTCTGCCCCGTGGGGGCTGAGAGCTGGCTGTCCCTCAGCACGGGGGCCGTGGTGTAGGGAGTGCGCTCCAGCGTGAACTCGAACGAGGCGATGGGGCGCCAGCCGCCTTTCAGACGGAAGGTGATGGGCTGGCCTGCCTGATGGCCCTCCAGGTTGACGATGAGGTCGTAGGCCTGGTCATCGCCATAGGCATAGAAATGCTTCTCGGGCAGGTAGACGGTGGCTCCTGGCGAGCTGACCTGGCTGAGCTGGCCCTCCAGCCCCGCGGCATTGTCGTAGCCGGCATGGAACTGTCGCAGAATGAACTGCTTCACCACGGCGTTCGAGGGCACCTGCCAGGTGTAGGTCTTCTCCTCGCCCTCGTTCTGGTTGAAGTAGAAAGTGTCGCTTTCCCATCCGCCGAAGGAGCCGTTGGCGGTGGTCAGGGTGTAGAGCCCGTTGCTCCAGGTGCGTCCGTTCTGCAGGGTGGAGACATACCTCAGGTGAACGCTCTGGTCGGTGCCCTCCACCTTATTATATATATGTATGCCCTCGATGGTCATCGTGTACTGTCGCTCCATGCCCTGCATGCGTGCCTGGAAGACGTAGGTGGCGGTGGTGCCGCTCAGCTGCCCCCTGCCCCCCTGGGGCGTGACGCGGCTGCCGTCGGGCAGCGTCAGCTCCGCCACGGGCAGCTGTGTGTAGGTCTTTCCCGTCACGCGGGCAGCATAGGCGTCGGGCGTGTTCAGTGCTTCCAGCACAGCGCCGTCCACGTCCATGCCGTCGATGGTGGCCCGCTCCACCCGTATGTCGCCTATATGGAAGATGCGCAGGCGGTACTCCTTCTTCTCGCTGACGGCCCCGGCGTCGGGCGTCAGGGTGATGATGACCGTGACGGCCTGGTTGAGAGCAGGCGTGGGAACAGTGTAGGCGCCATCGCCCAGACTGGCCACCTCCACGCTGGCCCCGTCACCCTCCTGCCGGGCCGCGACGCTGATGGAGCCATGCACGGCCGCAGGGCGCACCACCAGTTGCTCACCGCTGAAGGTCCTGGGCAGGTCGCAGCACCAGTCGTACGTCGGTGCAGCGCCCGTCTTCACCTGCTGTCCGTCGATGGCCACCCCGCTCACGTGGGCCCAGTGCTCTGCCACCCTGCTCAGCGTCAGGGCTTTGTAGTTGCAGATGAACGAGTTGCCCCCGGCGAAGCTGAAGGTCATCCTCTTCAGTCCCGTTGTCATCTCGCCAGCCATGGGAATGGTGGTGCTGACGTAGCTCGAGGGTGCGTCGGCAGCTATCACGTAGCTGCCGTCCACCTCCAGACGGCCCGTGTTGCTGTCAGCCACCTGAATGGCCATCGTGCCGCCCAGGTTGTAGCGCTGCAGCTGAGTCTTCATCTGATAGACGCCGGGCTCGTCACAATAGAAGACGTAGCGGGCGGTGCTGCCCGCCACTATCCATCCCACGTTGTCATCGTTGTTCTCCGTCCGGGCGCCACTGGCATAGCTGCCCGATGCCACGCTGAGGGTTCCGGGTACGTGCTGCAGGGCATCGCCCGAATAGAAGGCCAGCCTGCCCCAGTTGCCCGCATAGCCGCTAGCCTCGGTGACGCGGAAGGTCAGCGTATAGCTGCCCTCGGGCAGCTGCTCCAGGAAGAACATCAGCACCTCGGAGGGAGTCCAGTCGCCCGTATTGGGAATGTCCACCACCTCGTCCAGGGCCGTGATGGCGCTGTTCTTCAGCGTCACGCGCATCCTGGCCGCCTGCTTCGAGCCCAGTGCAAACGTCAGGGTGTAGTCCTGCTGCTGGGTGTTGTTGATGGCAAACTGGCACACCGTGTTCTTGCCCGTGCTGCCCACGTTGGCTCCGCTGTTCTCCACGGTGAACGAACTGCCCGTGGCATCATTCCATGAGATGTACTCGCCCTGTGGCGTGGGGATGCTGACCACTGCTGCCGTTGCCCCATGGGGCAGAAAGCCTGTTGCCAGGACCATGGCCATGATCAGCCCGAAAAATGACAAATGCTTCATAAGTGTGAGAGGGTATTATTGTTTTCTGGTTTGTCTTCAGATTTCCTGTTGCAAAAGTAATCATGATGCACCCCTTGTGGCGGGTATTATCCTCCACGATGATGCTCCAGCGCCAATTATTCCCCATTTTTGCACAAAAAAAACACTCTTTTCCTTGGCTTTTTCCCTGCTTCTTTGTATCTTTGCCCGCAAAAGAAAGCTACGCAATGAGAAAATACCTACCGTTCCTGTTCCTTTTTCTCCATTTGTCCGTCATGGCCCAACCCCATTGCCACGTTCGCATGTTCAACCTTCGCGACGGGCTGGCCTCGAACATTATCACCAGCATGGAGCAGACGCCCGATCAGCTGATGTGGTTCTCTTCGTGGAATGGGCTAAGCTGCTATGATGGCTATGCCTTCACCACCTTCAGTGACAAGCAGGGGGCCAGCCGCTCGCTGACCACCAACCGGCTGCTGAAGATATCACCCTCAGAGACGGGCAATATATGGTGTCTGACCTACGACCGCCAGGTCTTTCTTTTCGACCGTTCCACCTGCCGCTTCATCAACGTGTCGGAAATGGTGAGCCGCCTCACCGGCAACCCCTATAACTGCCAGCGCATAGTGACACTGAAGGGTGGCGCTGCCTGGCTGTTCAACCGCGGCGGCGACGGAGGCACTTTTCGCATTGACGAGCGGCAGCTGCTCAGCGCGGCCGGGCGCGAACGTTGTCTGCAGGAGTTCAGCAGGGCCAACGGCAGGCAGAAGGGCGACGACGTCTATGGCGTGGAGCAGGACGAAAAAGGGCGTGAGTGGCTGCTGACCGAGGGAGGCATCACGCTGGTAGAGCCCAACGGGCAGGTGGAGCAGGGCAGGGTGGCCGACGACACGACGTCTTATAGCTACGTCATTCCCCTGGCCGACCGTACTGTGATGCTGGCCCGCGACGGACGCATAGGCTTTTACGACGAGCAGAGTAAAGCCATCCTGCCCATGGCGGGGGCTCCACACATGGGGGCTGTCAGGTCCATCTGTCGGGTTCCCAACGGCGGTGGCGTGGTTGCCCTGACCGATGAGGGCCTGCTGCTGTTCGCCTCCCACCAGAAGCTACCCCGATGCATCCCCTTGCCACAGGCCATTGAGGCCAGGGTGGTGCAGGCCGACAGCCGCGGCCGGGTGTGGCTGCTGGGCGGGGGCAACGAGGTGCTGATGGTGAACCCCGGCAATGGGCTGAGCGAGACGCTCACCACAGGCCATGAGCCCGACTTGGCGCAGAGCACCCGCAACTTCCTGCATGAAGACCGCTACGGCTATTGCTGGATAGGCTGTGAGAACGGGTTCTTCGGCTATTACGATGAGCAGCGCCACCAGCTAGTGGCGCAGACCATCCGCCAAGAGGCTGCCCAGCCCAGCATTGACCGATGGTATGTGGATGCACGCGGTGACCTCTGGTTCTCGGGCGAGCACGACGTGGCGGTGGTCAACTTCTCGCAGCCTGTTTTCACTCAGGTCAACCTGAGCAGCATGCAGCAGGTGCGCAGCCTGTGCTACGACAGCCACGGACGCCTGTGGGCCGGTGATATTGCGGGGCACGTGGTGGCTACCGACGGACGGGGGCAGGCGCTGGGCTATCTGGGCCCCGACGGGCAGCTGCACTCGCAGCCAACGGTCTTCTCCACGCATATTTACTGCATTGTTGAGGATGGTCGACAGCGTCTGTGGATAGGCACCAAGGGCGACGGCCTCTATTGCCTGAGCCGCGATGGGCAGCTTTCCCACTATCAGCACGCCGCTCAGCAGCCCTATTCCCTGCCCAGCAATCAGATATATGATGTGCACGAGGACTTGCAGCACAGACTCTGGGTGGGAACCTTTGAACGGGGCATTGCCATGGTAGAGGAGCAGGAGGATGGGACTGTGAGCTTCATCCATGCCGACAATCTGCTGAGCAGCTACCCCGTGGCTGACTATCACAAGGTGCGCCGTATTACTGAGACGGCCGATGGCATCATCATTGTCTCGGCCAGCAATGGACTGGTGACTTTCTCTGAGCGCTTCAGCGAGCCGTCGGCCATCAGGTTCTATGCGCATAAACATATTCCCAGCGATACAACCTCGCTGCACACCAGCGATGTGATGCATACCTATGTGGCCCACTCCGGACATGTGCTGGTGGCCACGGTGGGCGGCGGCATGCAGGAGGTGGACGACGGGCGCCAGCTGCTGAGCAGCAGGCTGCACCTGAAGCACATAGGCAGGGTGGACGACCAGCTGGGCGGCACCATCCTTTCCATGCTGGAAGACAGTGAGGGCAGCCTGTGGATAGGCAGGGAGAACAGTCTGGCCATGTATCAGCCCAGTGAGGACCAGCTATGGCTCTTCGGACCAGGCTATCTGGGTGACCATACGGAGCTGACCGAGGCTAAGCCGGCCATGGACATCAGAACGGGGCAGATGGTGTTTGCCACGACGAATGGCTATGTGACTGTGCGTCCCGAACTGACTGGGCAGGAGGCTTTCGTGCCTCCCATCGTCTTCAAAAGCGTCTTTTTCCATGGCCAGAACGAACCACCCCGCGTGCTGAGCAGTGGTGAACGGCTGGAGGTGCCTGCCAACCAGCGCAACCTGACCATTCATTTTGCTGCCCTGGACTATCAGGACAACTACATGATTCGCTATGCCTACAGGATGGAGGGCGAGGACTCTGACTGGAATCAGCTGGAGGGCAGCCATAGCATTTCGTTCAGCCATCTGCCTGCTGGCCATCACAGGCTACTGGTGCGCTCAACCAATCAGTATGGGGTCTGGGTGGACAATGCCCGCGCTCTGGATATCTATGTGCACCCCACATTCTGGGAGACGGGCTGGGCGTGGGCGCTCTATGTGCTGCTGGCCATTGGCATAGTGGCTATTGCCGTGTGGATTTACCGCCTGCGTACCAATGCTGCGGCCGAGCGCCAGAAGAATCGCATGCTGTCACTGCTTCTGGCCGAGATGAAGGAGGAGAAAGCCCGTGACAAGGTGGAAGAGACGGCCGAGCAGAAAGCAGAGAAGGATGAGGCGGGCGAGGAGACCGGAGTACTGCATTTGCGCCCGACGGCCATTGTCGATACTGACAAGCTGATGATGGAGCAGCTGCTGGTTTACATAGAGGACCATCTGGCTGATCCCGACTTGAAAGTGGAGGAGCTGGCCCAGGCCGTCTGCCTGGGGCGTACCGCATTCTACAACAAGGTGAAGGCGCTGGTGGGCATGAGCCCGGTGGAGCTGCTGCGCCACGTTCGCATTCAGCATGCTGAGGACATGGTGGCCCATAGCAGTGAGCCTTTTTCGCAGATTGCCTATGCCGTGGGTTTCAGTGACAGCCGTTATTTTGGTAAATGTTTCAAGAAACAGACGGGGCTGACCCCTTCGGAGTATAGGGAAATGAGGAATGAAGGACCAGGAATGAAAAATGAGGAATGACCGCTGAGCCATTCCTCATTTCCGTTTTTCATTTCTCGTTTACTTAATGACAACTTTTTTGCCATTCACAATGTACAGACCACGGCTGAGCTGCTGGGGCGAAGTGCCCAGATACTGTCCGCTGATGGTGTATATACCAGACCTAGTGCTGTCGGCTTTCACGGTGGCGATGCCCTGGGTGTAGTATTCTGAGCCCTGGCCGTCAGTGCCGGCAACCTTCTCGAAGGAAACCTTGTAGAAGTTGCCAATCCATCCTCCTACAGCCTGCTGGCCGAACAGTGTCAGCTGCAGCAACCCTGCCGGCATGGGCACGTCGCTGACGACGACATCTTCCTTGTTGCCCCAGCCTCCAGTGTTGGGCACGTCGTAAGTGGTCTGGAAGAAGGTGCGCTCGTCTTTGGCTACGCTCAGCAGCACCACGGCATGATCCTCATTGGGGGTGCTGCTCAGCACGTTGCCCTCTTCGTCTTTCTCCTCGATGTTCTTGGGAGCGGGGTTCGACATGTTCAGGGTGATGTTGTATTTGGCATCATCGGTGACATAGAGCGTGTAAACGACGCTGCCACCCTCGTAGCCATAGCCAATGTTGGCACCGTCGTTCTCAGGCTGCCACTTGTTGAACTCTGCGCCGTTGCGGAATTTGAAGGGGAAGGCCTCGGTGGTGGGAACCACATTGTAGAAGTTGAGCTTCTTCAGTTCGCTGATGGCTTTGTCGAGCACTTCGAAGGCCAGGCGGCGCAAGGAAGCTTCGTTGGACTCAATGGCATCCTGAGCCTGCTGGATGGCAGCCTGAAGGTTTTCAAGGGGAGTGCGGTCAATGATGATATAGTCGTAGATGGTACCCTCGGCATAGGGGGCCATAGCCTCCTGAGCTTCGGCTATCTTCTGCTGCAGGCCTTCGACGGTGAAGGCGGCATAGAAGGCTTCACGGGCGTCGTCGAGGGCTTTCGTGCCAGCACCTTCGGTGCCTGCCACGGTGGTGAAACTGAACAGGCGGGGATTGCCCACATAGGTCTGTCCGTTGCCCTCACCAGAAATCTTCAGGTAGACATAGCCTGCGGGCACGCCACCAATGACCATGTGCTTCGGCTCGAAGACCTGCCAGCCGCCAGTGCTTGCAAACTGCTCGCTGGTGGCATCGGCCATCACAATCTGGTCGCCGTTTTCCTCCACATAGAACTGGAAGCGCAGCTGGGCGCCGTCGTTCTGATGGGCAAACTCGAAGTCTACCTGATACTGGGCATCCTCCTTATTATAGACGCGATAGAGCATGTAGCCGCCTGAGCGGAAGTTGTCCAGCTGCCAGATGCCGCCGTCCTGCTTGGAGCCGCAGTTGTTGCTGGAGTCATACTGGGTGATGTCAAACTCCTGTGTGGGGATGATGTTGAGCACTTTCAAGGCACTGAGGGCTATGAGGGCGTCGTTCAGCTTTTCGTAGGCTTCGTCCACCTTCTCTGGGTCTTCACTGTAGGCCACCTCTTCAGCAAAGTCGACGGCTTCCTGCAGACGGTCCAGCAGGGTGCGGTCTTCCACGGCAAAGTACTGGTCGGTACCCTCACGATAGTTCCACAGAATGGCCTGTGCACGCTCTACCAGCTCTTCCAGCTGCTCGGCGGTGTGATATTCTTTGGGGCTATAGCGCACGGTGATGTCGCGTACGTTGGTGTACTCCTTATAGTACATGTGCAGATAGTAAGTCTTGCCGGGCTCCATGTGGAACTTGGCCACGTCGCGCTTGTCGCGCAGTTCGTAGTTCTGCCAGGCGCCATTGTTGGTCTCCAGCTTGTAGGTAGGCATGACGACGGTGACACTATCCTCGGCCAGGATGGTCATGTCGATGGTGGCATTGTTCTGTGAGCTGGCCAGGTACTGGATGTACCAGCTTCCGCCCTCGGGCAGTTGGTCGGCAGCGGTGAACTTATAGGTGAAATAGTTGTAACGGGTGAACTCCAGCTGTGCGGGATAGTCCTCCTGTCCGATTTCCATCTCGTAGCTGCCACTCTCGTCGTATCCGCCTAGGGGTTCCATGGTCTCGGGCTTGTTGTACTCGTTGTGGTAGAGCAGCAGGTCGATGCGGGTGCTGTCTTGGCCCACGATGACGCCCTTTCCGTGGCGCACGTCCTGCTCCTTCAGCTCGGCAGCGGCAATACTGGCCACGGCGGCAGTGGTGTCGGCGGTGGCATAGTTGGCACGGATGGCGCTGACCAGTGCCTCGTAGTTGCTCACCACGCTGGCTGTGGTCTCATCCTGCAGGCTGTGGAAATACTTCACACGGAAAGCCTTCTGGCTGGCTCGTGCGGCCACATTGGCCACCTGGCCAGAGCCCTCGGGCAGTATGCGAATTTGGCGGAACATGACTTTCTGTGTAGGCAGGGCGTCGTTTCGCCAGTAGATGTGCATCCAGACGTGCACGTAGTTGACGCCTTTCTTCAGGTCGACAGAAGAGTACATGCAGACGGGGTCGGCAGGTACATAGGGCTCGACCGTTTCCTCGCCTTCTTCGCCAGTATATTCTGCAGGCTCGGGCAGGTCCTCATCGGTCATGGTGGTGATGTGGGCAAAGTCAGTCCAGTCGGCCTCGACGGCTGTGTAGGAATCCTCAGAGGCGGTGGCAGCCAGCTGAATGTTGGTACCCGTGGCGTTCACCAGATATTCCACAGCATATTTGCCATCGGCAGGAGCTGTGATTCGGAAGGTGAGCAGCTCGGTGCGCAGCAGTTGGCGTGTGGGGCCAGAGAGCTGGTAGGGCCAGTCAAGCTTCATGTACTCGGCATCGGTAAACTCGGTGATGGGCTCACCAATGACGTTTCCAGCCGCCATGACGCTGGTGGAGGCCATCAGGCCTGCTGCCAGCAGAAGCGACTTCATGTGGTGTAGAATGGAACACTTCATAAACTTAGTTGTTTTTTTGGTTACGATATTTGGTTTGTAGTTTGTATTTCTGATTTTTCCCTGTGTGGGATTATCTGGGGCAAAGGTAGGTGGAAAAGTGTTCATTCGGGGGTAAATATTGCCGAATATGGGGTAATAATTGTGCGGAAGGCAAAAAGGTGGTCATAAAAAGAACAAAAAAGCGGCCACAGCGCTGGGGCTGCGGCCGAGGGTGAGGCGTTGGCGGGTGCGCCACGCCAGTCAGGGGCGAGGCGGGGGCGGGCGCCTATTCTAACCCGAAGAGGGCCTTCAGCCCTCCGTCGACACCTGAGAATCCCATGAAGGCCAGGCTGAGCAGGCCGGCGCTGATGAGCACGATGGCCATGCCGCGCATGCCGCGGGGCACGTTGGTGAGCTCCAGCTGCTCGCGCATGCCGGCAAAGACGGTGAGGGCCAGCCCGAAGCCGAGCGCCGTGCTGAAGGCATAGACGATGCTCGCGGCCAGGTTGTAGTCCTTCTGGATGACCAGGATGGCCACGCCGAGCACGGCGCAGTTGGTGGTGATGAGGGGCAGGAAGATGCCCAGGGCCTGATAGAGCGCTGGCGACACCTTCTTGAGCACTATCTCGACCATCTGCACCAGCGAGGCAATGACCAGGATGAAGGCTATGGTCTGCAGGTAGCCCAGGCCGCTGGGGGTGAGCACGTAGGTCTGCACCAGCCAGGTGACGATGGTGGCCAGCACCATGACGAAGGCCACGGCGGCCGACATGCCCAGTGAGGTGCTGATTTTCTTTGACACGCCCAGGAAGGGGCAGATGCCCAGGAACTGGGCCAGCACGATGTTGTTGACAAAGATGGCGCTGATGAATATGAGGATGTATTCCATAGGGTCTGTGCGGGGTTAGGGTTACTTGAGCTTGTTGACTATTGCAATGAGGAATCCCAGTGTGATGAAGGCTCCCGGGGGCAGGATGAACAGCAGGATGTTGTAGGTCTCGGGCAGCAGTGTCAGCCCGAAGATGCTGCCTGCTCCCAGCAGCTCGCGGACGATGCCCAGCAGGGTGAGGGCCAGCGTGAAGCCCAGTCCGATGCCGATGCCGTCGAAGAGCGAGGCCACAGGGCTGTTCT
>CAMNJH010000109.1 GCA_946541275.1 uncultured Prevotellaceae bacterium | reverse complement strand
CGAGATAGCACTCACCGTACAGATGATGGAGCGCCTCCGCCGGGTGTTTGGCGACAGGCTGGGTATCTACCACTCCAAGTACAGCGATGCCGAGCGCGTGGAGATATGGAAAAAGCAGCTCTCACCCCATCCTTACGACGTCATTCTCGGCGCCCGTTCTGCCGTGTTCCTGCCCTTCCAGAACCTGGGCCTGGTCATCGCTGACGAGGAACACGAAACCAGTTTCAAACAGCAGGAGCCCGCCCCCAGGTATCATGCCCGGAGCGTAGCCATCATGATGGCTCAAATGATCAATGAGAAATCAGGAAAGGGTAATGAGCCGAAGGTCCTCCTGGGCACTGCCACTCCATCGCTGGAAACCTATCATAACGCCACTGGCAGCAAGTATGGCCTGGTAGAGCTGACAGAGCGCTACCAGGGCATAGAACTGCCTCAGATTCAGGTGGTCGACACACAGGACCTGCAACGGCGCAAGATGATGAACGGCCCCTTCTCGCCACTCCTGCTGGCTCGTGTGCGCGAGGCCCTGGAGCGAGGCGAGCAGGCCATCCTGTTCCAGAACCGCCGTGGCTGGGCACCCATGATGGAGTGCCGGCAGTGTGGATGGGTGCCCCGATGTGAGCACTGTGACGTCAGCCTGACGCTACACCGCCAGATGAACCAGCTGACGTGCCACTACTGCGGCTACACCTATAGCGTGCCCACCGAGTGCCCCGCCTGCGGCAGCAAGAACCTGCAAGGCCGCGGCTTTGGAACGGAGAAGATAGAAGACCAAATACGCGACATACTGCCCATGGCCCGCATTGCGCGTATGGACCTTGACACCACCCGCACGCGCCATGCCTACGAGCGCATCATCAACGACTTCTCAGCGGGCCGCACCAACCTGCTCATTGGCACGCAGATGATTTCCAAGGGGCTGGACTTCGACAAGGTGAGCATAGTGGGCATTCTCAATGCTGACAGCATGCTCAACATGCCCGACTTCCGCGCCTACGAGCATGCCTTCATGATGATGGCACAGGTCAGCGGGCGCGCCGGCCGAAAGGGCAAGCGCGGACTGGTCATCCTGCAGACACGGCAGCCCGACCTGCCACTTATCGACCAGATAGTGCGCAACGACTACAAAGCCTTCTACCACAGTCAACTGGCCGAACGGCAGATGTTCCACTATCCCCCCTTCTACCGCCTCATCTACATCTATCTGAAACATCAGAAGGACTTGGTGGTCGAGACGGCCGCCATTGAGATGGGCATTCGCCTGAGGCAGTGGTTCGCAGGCCGCGTGCTGGGTCCTGACAAGCCCCCCGTGGCCCGCGTAAAAACACTCAGCATTCGCAAGCTGGTGCTGAAGCTGGAGCTGGGCATCGACATGAAACTGGTGCGCCAGTACCTCAAGCTGGCCCAGCAGCAGATGATGCAGGACAAGCGCTACAGCTCGCTGCAGCTCTATTACGACGTTGACCCGCTGTAAGCATTGATAATTATATTCATCAATAAACATGCGAAAGAAGCACATCCTCACCTTAATGCTCACCCTCGTCAGCATGGCGGCAAACGCTATTGACGAGTATCAGTTCCACAGTGGCACAGCCGTTCTGAAAGGCCGCATACTGAACAAGCCCACTGACGAATGGAACATCGTCTCCGTGCGAGCTTGTGACCTGTTTACCAACAAGGAACAAATGCACACCATTCCCGTGAACGAGGATGGCACGTTTGAGGGAAGCATTGCCCTACCTCATTCTCAGAGCGTGCTTGCACTCGACATTGCTGACGTGTTCCTGGCCGTGGGCGACACGGTGGAAGTGACCAAGGACGCAGCACAGGACGACTATGAGGGCGTGACCCTCGGCGGGCACGGCATGAGCGCCGACATCAACCGACTCTGGCCCGAGGTGAGGAAACACTATTTCGGCAACAGGCGGCTGTTCATCAACGGGCTGGCTAAGGAGGACGTTCCCAAGTGGAAGAGCGACATGGTGAAGTTGATGGATGTCATCATTGCCGACATGGAGGCAGACCGCCTGCCCCTGCCCTCAAGCACCAATGCCTACATCAAGGAGGTGATGGGAGCCAGTCTGCTGGGTGAGCTGCTCAGCGTCATCATGGAGAACTATCGCCACAACATGACTGAGGGAGGATTCTACAAGTTCAACGTCGCAGAATTTGGTGATTACTACGACTTCCTGTCTGAGCGCGAGCGATGGCTGCTCGACAATCCAGCCATGCTGCTGGTGACGAAAGACCCTTCGTTCCTCATCAACTACGTGGGGGTGTACATCATGATTGACATCTCTATGATGCGCAACAAATTACTTCTAGGCATCCAAGCTGGCGACACCCCTGATGACCATGCCTACAAGTGGGAGATGGTGCTTCCCCGCGATTTCGATGCAAGGCAGCACCGCCGCATGCTGGCCATGCGCCAGGACACACTGCTGACCGTCGCTGACTACTATCGTCAGGCATCGCAGGTCATCACGTCGCGCTACGGACTCAAAAACGTTGGGTTCATGCAGCAGATGGTGCTCTGTCAAAATGTGTTCAGCGAAGACAGAACTGGTGAGGACTCCAATCCAGAACATCTGGCAGCCAACTTCGCCGCCATCATTCCTCTCATCACTCATCCCGTCGTTGCCTATCACGCCCTAGACCGCTATCGCCAGTATGTCAAAGAGCATGAGCTAAAGATTGAAGAGCAGAAGCCACTGACCAAAGCCGACACTATCTTTCAGCGCATCATAGAGCCTTACAGGGGCAATGCCCTATACATTGACTTCTGGGACATGAGTTGCGCTCCGTGTCGACGCAGCATGCTGGACGACCGCGAACGTGTGGAGCAGCTGAAAGACCTGCCCGTGCGTTTCCTCTACATCTGCGATGAGAAAACAAGCCCCCGCGACTATGCCGGAAAGTGGCTGAACGAGAACCAAATCAAGGGTGAGCATATCTACGTGAAGCACGAAGAGTGGCTCTTGCTATGCGAAAAGTTCCAGTTCAACGCTATTCCTTTCAACCTCACCGCCGACCAAGACGGAAACATCGTTACGCATGACGTCATCAGCAAATTCATCAATGGGCTGATGAAATCGGCAGAATAAGCGATGTCGTTCTACATTTTGTGACAGCTAAGGAAAAGATGGAAAAGTGTGCTAAATATCGATGAAATGGGCTATTTTTGCAAAATATGCTACCGGCTTACCTTTATTAGTTACTCCATTTCATAGGATTCAATATTCTTTGCCCAACGATCATGGTTTTGCGGATAAAGTTGTAATCCGTCTCTTGTAATGCTTGATGGTAGTTTTCCATTTTCAACATACAAAGAATAAATGTCGATGTAAACTAAAACACGTTTGCTTGCGTTTATTTCTATTGACTTGTTTGCTTCTTGAATCTTTGAATCGGATGGGTTTCATCAAAAAACGACCATTTCATCGGTACAAATCGCAGAGAATTCAGAGATAATACATTATTTAGCCCTTCACCCCTTCCGTGGACTACACACTCACACTCTTACACGCGCGCGTATATATCGCGCGAGAGAAGGTGCTACAAGTGCTACCAGTGGCTTTAACTAGATGACTTCGTGGCATTTACGGGTGCAAGTTGGACCCTCAGAAGTGCTACCGAAAATGCTACTAGTGCTACCGACTGGTCAACCCACCTGTTCATGTCACAAAAGGGAGGCGAGTTTTTCCAAAAAGTCAATGAGATTTTTCAAAATGGCGGCGCCGTTTTTCAAAAAGTCGGCGCCGCATGAAAATTTCCCGATGAAACATATTGAAAAGTTGGGTCCGAGTTTTCTGTATGTCTCATTACTGCACAAAAAAGCCTAACTGTGCAGGTAGCAGTTCACCACTACCAGTAGCATTTCCGGTAGCATTTTCAAAAAGCGAGGATGCACCCACAAGACACTGTGTTTCAGTTCGTTACAATAGCCTGTAGCACTTGTAGCACTTTCTTTTGTCCCATATAACGTGCGTGCGCGCGTAAGCTGTCTATTCGTATATTTGTCTTAGATACAGATACTGGAACCAATTTAATCACCTTGTGTCTTCCATGTCCTCCGTGGTGATAGCCAAACAGGCCATGATTGCTATATCATTACCTAAAAAATGCCCATTTCATCGATATTTCCTTGACAGTAGCGACTACTCCCCGCCCCTATAGGGGAGGGGTCGGGGGTGGGGTCTCTATTGTCCGCCCAGGCGCTCGAAATAACCAATGATGTCGTCCCATGTCTTGAAAGTATCGCTACCGAAGACAATACGGGTGGCCATGGCATCGCGAGTGGGTGCAGTACCTTTCTTTTCCAATGATGTGGGATCCTCAATGAGATAGTCGCCATAGAGCAGGTGGCGCTGGTTGGTGAAAACGGTATGGCCCCATGCCGGTACGTTGACGTAGTCAGCCAGCCAGGCCATGGTTAAGGGAGCACTGGCAGGATTTGACGAGGCCGCCGGGGCCACGAAGTACACCTGATACTGCTCAATGAGCTGCCTCACGGCCTTCTGTGACGAGGGTGATGCGCCGCCGGCAAAGCCTGTGCTGGCCAGCGTTTCAAAACCAATATAGATGATGGGCCGCTCGCGGTGCTCCTGATGGTCGTCAATCCAGCGGATGACGGGCAGCACAGAGTGCATGAACGAGCGGTCGTCCATGCGGTGCTCACCATGGAAATGGATGGCCTGTGGATATTGCTGGTGAAAAAGGTCGAAGGTGTCGACCACCGTGTCCTTATCGCCAAACAGGCCGAACACGCGCTGGCGGTCTTCCTGGTCAAGTCCTTCAAATCGACGCTCAGAAACGGTGCGATACTCCTTCACCAATGCCTTGTCTACGTAGAACTGCTGCACACCGTCCTGACGGGGATTCTGAAACTGCTGGGTGCCCGTCATGCCATGCTCGTGCATGGTGTCGGCAATGCAGAGGGCGGGATTGGTGCAGATGCGCCAGAAGCCACGCAACTGCTCGGTGTACATGCCACCCATTGACGTGCCCAGTATGATGTCGGGCTTCTCATCGCGGCATAGATTGTGCAACAGGCTGATGGCCTCCTCGGGATGAATGGGCAGGTCAGGAGCCAAGACCGTAGCATTAGGAAACACCTGGCGAAGTCGTCTCACGGTGCCCGACTGGCCGCTACTGGCAAAGCCATGGACGTAGAGAAGCTTCTTACCGTTCAGTAACTCGGGAAACTGTTTGATGTATTGATTTTCCATATCGCTGGCAAAAGTAGCAAAAATATTGCGAAAAACGCTTACGCTTTTCGTTTTTTTTGCTAATTTTGCAGTCAAATAATCTTAAACGTTTTTTCTTCTGATGCGAAAAGTGATTGGAATAGGGGAGACCGTCCTCGATATTATTTTCAAAAACGACCAGCCCACGGTTGCTGTGCCGGGCGGGTCAGTGTTCAACTGCCTGATTTCGCTGGGGCGGGCAGGCATCAACGCCTCGTTCATCAGCGAAACAGGCAACGACCGCATTGGTCACACCATTATTAACTTCCTGAAAGAGAACGGTGTAGATAGTTCGTGCGTATATGTCTACCCTGACTCTAAGTCGCCTATCTCACTGGCTTTCCTGAACGAGCGGAACGATGCGGAGTACATCTTCTATAAGGACCATCCCAACGACCGGCTGGAGTTCACCTTCCCCGACATTCAGCCTGAGGACATCGTGGTCTTCGGCTCCTACTACGCAGTGAACCCTGTCATCAGGCCACAGGTGGTGGGATTCCTCGACTATGCCCGCCAGCACGGGGCCATCCTATACTACGACGTGAACTTCCGCGCTTCACATAGGAACGAGGTGATGAAGCTGACGCCGAACATACTGGAGAACCTGGAGTATGCCGACATCGTGAGGGGCTCGACGGAGGACTTTGAGGTGATGTTCCGCAAGAACGATCCTGA
This sequence comes from uncultured Prevotellaceae bacterium, assembly GCA_946541275.1. Lineage (GTDB taxonomy): Bacteria > Bacteroidota > Bacteroidia > Bacteroidales > Bacteroidaceae > Prevotella. The sequence continues at coordinate 3,661 of CAMNJH010000109.1, read as the reverse complement.
TGCCATCTACCGTTCGCAGATAGCCTTCTACACCAAGAAATTCATCTGCACACAGGGGGACCAGCCCATAGAACTGAGGGCTGAGAACGGGCTTAAGAAACAGTACCCCGCACCACCTATTGACAAGATAGTAAGCACCATTGGGGCGGGCGACAACTTCAACGCAGGATTCGTCTTTGGGCTTATCAAATACGGCATCACGCGACAGACCATCGCCGAGGGGCTCACGGAAGAGCAGTGGGATCACGTCATCGACTGCGCCCAGCAGTTCTCAGCCAATGTGTGCAAAAGCTTTAACAACAGCATAGACAAGGAGTTTGGAAAGGAAATGGCAATGTCAATTAATAATTAGTAATGAGTAATTAATAATTATAATTACCATGCCAATATGGAAAGAAAAGAGAATATTGTAGTCAGGAAGTCGGAGGAATTTGCCAATAGAATAGTCAGGATGTGTAAATACCTGGCCAAAAAGAAATCGGGCGATGACGATGCCTTGAGACAAATATACAGAAGCGGAAACAGTATAGGAGCAAATATTGCAGAAAGTCAGTATGCCCAAAGCCGTCCCGATTTCCTGACAAAGCTGACAATAGCTCTAAAAGAAGCCAACGAAACTCATTACTGGATTGGCCGATTATATGCCGGACAAATCCTTACGGAAAAAGAATATGAATCCATCAATTCTGACAATGAAGAGATTATCAAATTATTAACCAGTATAACAAAAAAGATTAAACAACCACAATAATGGGTAAGCAAAAAGTAATCATAATTACTAATTACTCATTACTAATTCCTAATTAAAAATGAAAACGATTACGAAAAGCATTTACTATGTGGGCGTAAACGACCGCCACAAGGAGTTGTTTGAAGGATTGTGGCCACTGCCAGCTGGCGTCAGCTACAACGCCTATCTGATTGACGACGAGAAAACCTGCCTGGTGGACACTGTGGAGGTAGACTTCTTCATGCCTTTTATTGAGAACATTCACCAGGTGCTGGGCGAGCGACAGCTGGACTACGTCGTGGTGAACCACATGGAACCTGACCACAGTGGCTCGCTGGCACTGCTGAGGAAATACTTCCCCAACGTGCAAATCATTGGCAACAAGAAGACCTTCGACATGCTGAAAGGCTTCTACCAGCTCACCGACGGACTGATGGAAGTGAAGAATGGCGACACGCTGAAGCTGGGCCGTCTACAGCTACAGTTCGTGCTGACACCCATGGTGCACTGGCCCGAGACAATGATGACCCTATGCACCAACAGCGAAGAACCGCGCGAAACCATAACCCTCTTCAGCGGCGATGCCTTCGGCTGCTTTGGCGCACTGAACGGCGCCGTGGTGGACGAGCAGATGAACTGCGACGACTTCTGGGCCGAGATGGAACGCTACTACTCTAACATCGTGGGCAAATATGGCACACCTGTGCAGATGGCCCTGAAAAAGCTGTCCGGCGTGCAGGTGGACTACATCTGCGCAACCCACGGACCTGTGTGGCATGAGCATGTAGCCAAGGTCATCAGCATCTACGACCGATTGAGCAGATATGAGGCAGAGCCGGGCCTGGTTATCTGCTACGGCACCATGTATGGCAACACTGAGCGCGCCGCAGAGGTCATTGCTACCGCTGCCGCCGAGGCTGGCGTGAAGAACATTGTGATGCACAATGTGTCGAAGACGCACCACAGTTACATCATTCGCGATGTGTTCCGCTATCGCGGCCTCATTGTTGGCGCCCCTACCTACAACACGGGCCTCTACCATGAGATGAACGTGCTGTTGGACGAGCTGTCGCAGAAAGACATCAAAGGCCGCCTGCTGGGATGGTTCGGCAGCTATGGATGGGCATCGAAAGCCGTGGCCGAAATAGCCCGATGGAATGGGGAAAAATTGCACTATGAGCAGGTGGGCGAGCCTGTGGAAATCAAGCAGAGCCTGACCGCCGAAACCACCGCTCAATGTCAGGCCCTAGGGCGTGCCATGGCTGAACGGCTTTCTCAGTCTTAGTTTTCAAGCAATTCCTCCAATTCACCGAGCGACGACACCACCTTGATGTAGGTACGCCACTGATTGCGGATGACGCCTTTGGCGTGCAGGTCATCAAGCATCTGGATGAGAGAATCCCAGAAGCCCTTCATATTGTAGAGTATGACGGGCTTTTGGTGATAGCCGATAGTGGCCGAGGCAGCTATGGTAAAAATCTCGTCGAGTGTGCCAATGCCGCCAGGCAGGGCGATGAACACGTCGCTCTGGTCCTGCATCAGCTGCTTGCGGTCGTTCAGGTTGTCGCAGGGAATCTCCACATCAACATACTGCGACAGACGGCCGTTGCGCTCAATGATTTGCGGAACAACGCCAATGGTGCGTCCACCAGCTTCGTGAGCCGCTTTGGCCACACACTCCATAAGCCCCTGATTCACACCGCCAAACACAATGTCATGATCCTTTTTGGCGGCCCATTGCCCCAGCTCTTCCGTCAGGTGGAAGAAGTCGGGGTCGATGGCTTGATTGGCCGAACAAAAAATGCACAATTTCATATTCGTTACTATTTTGCTTCTTTTGAAATGTTGGCTGCAAAGGTAAACATTTTCCACGAATAAAAGGCAAGAAAAGTATTATTCTCTTTTTCTATTTTGTATAAATAAACTATTTTCTTTGGCAAACGCTTGCGTGTTTCACTATTTTTTGTTAATTTTGTGGCCTGAATGCGCGTGTGCGTACTTAATATTAAGTATTTTTAGCCTGCCTGTGAGGGTAGGGACACTTGCTAGCAATAAATCTAAATCAATATTAATTAATTAATTTTCAAAACTTTATGTGGTTATTTAATTCTTCTATTGGTAGGAAGGTTGTAATGTCTGTAACGGGCATTGCGCTCATCTTGTTCCTGACATTCCACTGTTGCATGAACCTGGTGGCGCTCTTCTCGGGCAAGGCTTACAACACTATCTGCGAACTGCTCGGCGCCAACTGGTATGCCGTGCTGGCAACAATGGGCCTGGCTTTCCTGGCCGTGGTACACATCGTTTATGCTTTCATCCTGACGGCTCAGAACCGCAAGGCCCGTGGCGACAACCGCTACGAAGTGGCTACCACGGTGAACGCTGGCAAGGTGGAATGGGCATCAAAGAACATGCTCGTGCTGGGTATCATTATCCTGCTAGGCCTGCTTCTGCACCTGTTCAATTTCTGGTACAACATGATGTTTGCCGAACTTTTACCCTCTATCCACTACGATGCAGCTCCTGCTGACGGATTCGGCAAGATCATCACCACTTTTAGCAATCCCATCTATGTGGTGCTCTACGTCATCTGGATTGTAGCCATCTGGTTCCACCTCACTCACGGTTTCTGGTCGGCTCTGCACACACTGGGTTGGAGCGGTAAGACCTGGGAGTGCCGCATCAAGATGATCGGCCTCATCTACGTCACCCTGCTCATGCTCGGCTTCCTCGTAGTGGTGCTGGCATTCGCATTCGGTTGCGCTCCCGCACTCTGCTGCAGTGCTGCCTGTTGTGCTTAATTGTAAAATGGTTAAATCGTCTAATTGTAAAATACAACTATGGCTAAAGTATTAGATTCAAGGATTCCCGCAGGTCCAGTACCTGAGAAATGGAAGGAATATAAGGCTCATCAGCGTCTTGTCAACCCGA
>CAMNJH010000108.1 GCA_946541275.1 uncultured Prevotellaceae bacterium | reverse complement strand
TCGCCCCTCTCATATCCTCTGCCTTTCCACCGCTCTGCAAATTCAGCAGCAGCCACAGCCATTTGTTTCTCAGTCTTCATAATTGTTCGCTTTCGGTTTTCAATTATGGGCACAAAGTTACTCAATTTTGTTGAGTATTGGGTGTGAATAGCACAAAAAATGCTTGTTTTTAATAGTTTTTGTTTGGAATGTGTAATATCTGGTATATAGTTTCGTGTTTATTTGCTTTATTTGCCAGCAGAATGGCCAATGAATGAAAAGTGACAATGGAATTTGGGTCATGGATGGTCGGGCGATATGTAATACCCATTCTATAGAAAAACAAGCGGGGCCACACAATAATCAGGCATGCCTTGACGTTTATCTAAACAGCAAGCATCCTGCCTCCAGATGGGACGGGGTGGAATTAGGAACGCATTTTGAAACGACTCTTCTATATCGCTGTCGTTTTGCTGGGCATTGCCGCATGGGCCGAGGTACCACGGGAAAGTGGTGCGATGCACAGGGGGGAGAGCGCGCCTGCCGAGGCAGCGCCTGCTGACACTGTGCGCATTAAGCGCTGGCGCATTCAGCCTACCGCTCCCATTGAAGTGGCCGACCTGGACAGTAGCGCTCTGGACTTGCACATGCCTGAAAATGTGAAGCAGCGCGTGGAGTATGATGATTCCCTGAACGTTTATTACATTGGTTCGAAGATTGGCGACAGCTATCTGAACGCCCCCATCATGATGACACCTCAGGAGTACCTGCAGTGGAGTGAGCGCCGAGCCCGACAGCAGTTCTTCCGCCAGAAGGATGCTGAGAACGTGAAGCAGAAGGGTGAGGATAAGTTCTCGTTCAGCGACATGCACTTCGACCTGGGGCCGGCTGAGAAGATTTTCGGCCCAGGAGGTGTACGCGTGAAGACACAGGGCACGGCCGAGATGAAGGTGGGCTTCACGAAGAAGGACATCGACAACCCCTCGCTGCCCATCCGCAACCGTAAGACCACCAGCTTCGACTTCGACGAGAAAATCAACCTGAGCGTGAATGGCAAGGTGGGCGACAAGGTGAACATGAACCTGAATTACAACACCGAGGCCACCATGGATTTCGACACGAAGAACCTGAAGCTGAAGTACGATGGCAAGGAAGACGAAATCATCAAGCTGGTGGAGGCGGGCAACGTGTCGTTCCCGTCGAACAACTCGCTGGTGCACGGCGCATCGTCGCTCTTCGGCATCCGTACTGACATGCAGTTCGGCAAGCTGAAGCTGCAGACGGTGGTCTCGCAGAAGAAGAGCTCTTCAGGCAGCGTCTCGTCGAAAGGCGGTACGTCGACATCACAGTTTGAAATCAATGTGGCTGACTACGAGGAGAACCGCCATTTCTTCCTGTCACACTTCTTCCGCCAGCAGTATGACCGCTCCATGGCCACCCTGCCTAATTTGACCACCGGCATACACATCAACCGCGTGGAGGTGTGGGTGACCAACAAGACGGGCTACACGGGGAACACGCGCAACATCGTGGCCTTCACCGACCTGGGCGAGAATGCCGTCATCCATAATTCACAATGGAGCCCCACGGGCATGGACGTTCCGGGCAACCTGGCCAACGACGAGTACTCCACGCTGGTGGCCGCTATCGATACGGCATCGCGTGGCATCGACCTGGTTACCACCCAGTTGGAATCGTTCACTGAACTGACAGGTGGAGTAGACTATGAAAAACTGGCTGCTGCCCGACTGCTCACATCGAGTGAATACACGCTGAACGCATCGCTGGGCTATATCTCGCTGAAAACAGGATTGCAGACCGACCAGGTGCTGGCAGTGGCCTTCGAATACACCTATGGGGGGCAGACCTATCAGGTGGGTGAGTTCTCGACCGACATTACGCAGGCCGATCGCTGCCTGTTCGTGAAGTCGCTGAAGAACACGTCGAACAATCCTACTCAGGGCAACTGGAACCTGATGATGAAGAACGTGTACTACCTGGCCTCCAACGTGGAGAAGGAGAAGTTCCGCATGGACATCAAGTACCAGAGTGACACCACGGGTACCTACCTGAACTATCTGCCTGAGGAGGCCCTGAAGGGCACCACGCTGCTGAAGCTGATGGGACTGGACCGGCTGGATGCCAACATGAAGCCCCATGCCAACGGGCAGTTCGACTTCGTCAGCGGCTATACCATCTCGGGCGGACGCATCTTCCTGCCCTCTGCCGAGCCTTTCGGCGATTACCTGCGTTCCTATCTGAAGCAGAAAGGCCTGGGCCATCTGGCCGACAAGTACTGCTTCGACCAGCTCTATGACTCAACGAAGACTGTGGCTAAGCAGAATGCCGAGAAGGACAAGTTCATACTGACAGGACAATTCAAGGGCACTGCCGCCAACGTCATTCAGCTGAATGCCTCCTACATTCCACAGGGCTCTGTGGTGGTCACTGCCGGCGGTGTAACGCTGACTGAGGGCACTGACTATACCGTGGACTACGCAGCCGGTGAGGTGACCATTATCAACCAGAGCATCCTGGACGCTGAGACGCCTGTGAAGGCATCCTACGAATCGAACAATGATGCCTGGCTGCACCGAAAAACCATGTTCGGCGTGAACTGGGAGTACGACTTCAACAAGAACTTCTCACTGGGTGGCACGCTGCTCCACCTGTCGGAACAGGCGCTCACCACCAAGGTGAACATGGGCGAGGAACCACTGAACAACACCCTGTGGGGACTGAACCTGAACTGGAAGCAGGAAAGTCAGTGGTTGACCAAGGCCCTGGACCGCCTGCCCCTGCTGCACCTGACGCAGCCCTCGCAGATTACCCTGACTGGCGAGTTCGCCCAGCTTATTGCCGGCAATGCCCATGGCACGCAGGACAACGCCTCGTACATTGACGATTTTGAGAATACCAAGAACCTGCTTGACGTCAGCGACCCCAAGGCATGGGTGCTCAGTAGTGTGCCGTCCATGTTCCCTGAGTCGGCCGACAAGGATGGCGTCACCAGCGGCTACAACCGCGCCCTGCTCACCTGGTACAATGTTGACCCCATCTTCACCCGCCGAAGCAGCAGCCTGACGCCTGCCCACATCAAGAGCGACCTGGAGCAGCTCAGCAACCACTACGTGCGCGAGGTCTACGTGAAGGAGCTCTATCCCAACCGTGACCAGTCGAGCTACAATGGTGCCACCTCCACGCTGCCTGTGCTCAATCTGACGTACTATCCCCAGGAGCGAGGCCCCTACAACCTGACGCTGGACTATAACTCTGACGGCACACTGCGCAATCCCGCTCAGCGTTGGGGTGGCATGATGCGCCGCATGGACTACTCCACCGATTTTGAGCAGGCCAATATAGAGTATGTGGAGTTCTGGCTGCTGGACCCCTTCATCTATACCCGCCAGCAGGGCGTGGCCAATCAGTATTCGGGCGAGCTCTACATCAATCTGGGCGAAGTCAGTGAGGATGTGCTGCACGACGGAAAGAAATTCTACGAGAGCGGACTGCCCGTCGATGGTACCAGCTCGTTTGAGACCACCCAGTGGGGCAAGATTCCCAAGGAGGCTTCGCAGAAGTACGCCTTTGTCACCAGCAGCGGCAGTCGCCAGCAGCAGGACGTTGGACTGAACGGACTGACTGACGATGAGGAGCGCACCTTCGGGGCTTATGCCGACTGGCTGTCACAGATAGGAGGCGTGGTGCAGAACGACTCCTTGCTGCAGGCTTGGCGGCAGGACCCCGCCGGTGATGACTACCACTACTTCCGTGGTACTGATTACGATCAGCAGCGCCGCAGCATCATTGACCGCTATCGCCTGATCAACAATCCGCAGGGCAACTCACCGTCGAGCGATAACCAGACGGAGGGCTATGACACCAGCTACAAGACGGGCCCCGACGTGGAGGACATCAACCAGGACTTTACGCTGAACGAATATGAGCGCTACTTCCAGTATCGCATTCCCATCAGTGACGATGAGCTGCAGGCCTACAACCATGGCATGAAGAGTGAGAATTCCTACATCGTGGATCATCGCGACTATAATGCCAAGTTGCGTAATGGCGACACGCTCACCGTGCGCTGGTATCAGTACAGGATTCCCCTGCGGGAATGGGAACGGAAGGTGGGCACCATCAACGATTTCACCTCTATCCGTTTCATGCGAATGTTCCTCACTGGCTTTGAGAAGCCCATCACGCTGCGCTTCGGCTCCCTGGACTTGGTAAAGGGTGAGTGGCGACAGTACAAGCAGAACCTGCAGACTGGAGCCGGTGCTGAGTCGGGAACACTTGAGGTGAGTGCCGTCAATGTTGAGGAGAATACCGAGCGTCAGCCCGTAGCCTATGTCTTGCCGCCAGGTATCAGCCGCGTGCAAGACCCCAACCAGCAGCAGTTGACCGAGGACAACGAGCAGGCCCTGTGCCTGACGGTGAAGAACCTGTCGCAGAACGAGTCGAAGGCTGTCTATAGGAACACCAGTCTGGACTTGCGCCAGTACAAGCGCCTGCAGATGTTCGTACATGCCAACTATCTAGTGCCCAACGCCACCAATCTGGAGGATTTCCAGCTGGCCGTGTTCATCCGTCTGGGCAGCGACTACAAGAGCAACTATTATGAGTACTTGATTCCCCTGAAGGTGACGCCCGAAGGCCATTATAACTGGAATGTACCCAGCGACCGCCCGTTGGTGTGGCCCCAGGAGAACATGCTCGACATCAGCCTGCAGCTCTTCACTGCCCTGAAGAAAGCTCGCAACAAGGCTAGGGCTGAGGGCGTGGCCAGCTATACCGAGGCTTTCAGCGACTACGACCCCGACAAACCCAACAACCGGATTACCATCGTGGGAAATCCATCGCTGGGCGAGGTGAAGACCATGATTATCGGTGTGCGCAACCTCAGCGCTTCCATCAAGTCGGGTGAGGTGTGGGTGAACGAACTGCGTCTGCGCGAGGCCAACAACGAGGGTGGCTGGGCTGCATCGGGCGCCATGAATGTGCAGCTGAGTGACCTCGGCTCGCTTAATATGACGGGACGCTACGTCACCGATGGCTTCGGAGGACTGGAGGAGACCGTCATGCAGCGCTCAACAGATACGGAGAAGTCATACAGCGTGACCGCTAATCTGGAGCTGGGTAAGTTCTTCCCCGACAAAGCCCAGGTCAACGCGCCGCTCTACTATTCCTACACAAAGGAGATTACCAGTCCGAAGTATAACCCGCTGGACACCGACATGGAGCTGGACGACGCCCTGGAGTCGGCCCTCGATCGCCATGAGCGCGACAGCATAGAGAGCATTGCCGTGACGAAGCAGATTTCACGCAACTTCTCGCTGTCGAATGCCAGGGTGAACATCAAGAACAAGCGGCACCCCATGCCCTACGATCCTGCCAACTTCGCCTTCAGCTACAGCCATTCTCATCGCAATACCACGGGCGAGACTACTATCTACGAGAATGACGACCAGTGGCGTGGCTCGCTCAACTATAGCTATTCGCCTGTCTACAAGACGTGGGAGCCGTTCAAGAAGTCGAAGAGCAAGTCGAAGTGGATGCAGCTGCCCAAGGCCCTAGGGCTGAACTATCTGCCGCAGAGCATTTCGTTCAACTCGGAACTGCAGCGCACCTATTACGAACTGCAGGAGCGCGACCTGGAGAACACCGAGGACCCCAACCTGCCCCTCACCTTCAGCGAGCAGTTCCTGTGGAACCGTGATTTCTCCCTGCGCTGGGACCTTACCAAGAACCTGCACATGAATTTCCAGAGCGCCACGCATGCTGAGATAGAAGAGCCCTATACGCCCATCAACAAGGATCTCTATGCTGACCACTACCAGGCGTGGAAGGACTCGGTAAAGCAGAGCATCGGCCACTGGGGCACACCGCTGGACTACAGGCAGACCTTCAATGCCAGCTATCAGCTGCCACTCGACAAACTGCCCATCTTGGACTGGACCAGGTTCGACGTGAAGTACGATGCCACCTATTCCTGGATGCGAGGCACGGAGCTGGACGACGGCACCTCGCTGGGAAATACCATCCAGAACAACCGCAATGTGGTGTTCACGGGAGCGCTCAATCTGGAGACACTCTACAACCATGTGCCCTTCCTGAAGAAGACCAACGAGCGCTTCAAGAAGCAGCCCCAGAAGAAGACGCAGACCAACACCAAGAAGACTGACGACAAGACAAAGAAAGACGCTGCAAACACCAAGGAAGCCAAGAATCCCAATCAGGACGAGAAAGAACTGCCCAAGAATAAGAACACCTTCCAGAAGGAAATCAAACTGCTGCCCGACAGCGTGATGGAAGTGCAGCACGGCAAGAAGTCGAAGCGCCTGCTCGTCAGTGCCAAGGGCAAGGATGGCAAGGTGGTGGCCGTGAAATGGAAAGTGGTGGACGAGAACAAGATTAAGGTATGGCTGCCGAAGGTGAAGGAAAAAGAGGTGAAAGAAAAGAAGAAGGATAAAGACGAGGCCGTACAGCCCGATTCTCTGATAGCTGCGGCTGACAGTGTCGGGAAGAAGGCAGCCGAAAAGCCCGAACTAGCCTCAACGGCCTCGCCTGTGGAAATAAAACTCAGTGTCACCCCCAAGGAGCCTTTGGATAAGCAGTGGTGGTACAATCCAGCCCAGCAGGCAGCTCGACTGCTGATGATGCTGCGCTCAGTAAACCTGAGCTATCGTGACCAGCGATCCATGACGCTGCCAGGCTTCATGCCCAATGTGGGCGATATGTTCGGACAGCGCACCGGCGATATCCTGTCGCCAGGACTCGATTTTGCCTTCGGCCTCAATGGTGATGGCTATGTGGACAAGGCCCTCGAGCGCGGCTGGCTGCTCTGTGCTGACAGCGTGGCCACTCCATCCAGTAGCCAGGCCACCGAGGATTTCCAGCTGCGAGCCACCCTGGAGCCTATCCGCGACCTGAAGATTGACCTGACGGCCACCCGCACGCAGAGCCGTGCCCGCAGCGTGCAGTTTATGTATGCCGGGATGCCCACTACCTATAGCGGAACCTTCAATATGACCACCATCTCGCTGGGTAGCGCCCTGGAAGGCATGGGCACCCCCAACAATGGCTATCACTCGGCCACCTTCGACAAGTTTGTGGCCTCCATTCCCGAATTCCGTGACCGCGTGCAGGCACAATATCCGGCCGACGGCATGGCAGGGCTTGGCGCAGTGAACAGTGTGGACCCCTACAGCGCTGATGTGCTCATTCCCGCCTTCCTCTCCTCCTATACCATGGGTGGCGGAAAGTCGCTCGACATCTTCCCTGCCCTCAGCCGGCTGCTGCCCAACTGGACGGTGCGCTATGCCGGTCTGTCGAAGATTCCCTGGCTGGCCGATAAGTTCAAGAGCGTCACCCTGAACCATTCCTACAAGAGCGTCTTCAGCGTGGGCTCCTACGCTTCCTTCAGCTCCTGGATGGAATACATGGGCGACCTGGGCTATGTGCAGGCAGCCGATGGCAGCTACACGCCGTCCTCCATCTTCAACGTCTCCACCGTCAGCATCAACGAGGCCTTCTCGCCGCTGCTGGGCGTTGACGTCACGCTGAAGAACAATATGACCGTAAAGCTGGAGTATAAGAACAGCCGAGTGCTGAACCTGTCGATGACCAGCGTGCAAATCAATGAGTCGCGGTCGAAAGACTGGGTCGTGGGACTGGGCTATAAGATTAGCAATCTCAATATCTTCGGCAGCGGCACCAGCCACCGCAAGGTGAAGGGTAGCAAGAAGGGCAACGACGACAAAGACAATGCCAACAACAAGACGCAGACCACCAACCGCAGAGGCGGCGTCAACCACGACCTGAACACCCGCCTTGACATCTCGTTCCGAAAGCAGGCTGCCATCACGCGCGACATTGCCAGCGGTGTTTCCACCGCCAGCAGCGGTAACTCAGCCCTGAAGATTTCACTGCAGGCCGACTACACACTGTCGCGATTCCTGACGCTTACCGCTTACTATGACCGGCAGACGAACACCCCATTGCTGTCCAGCAGCAGCTATCCCACTACTACCCAGGATTTCGGCGTGTCGGTGAAGTTCTCCCTGACGCGATAATAATAGTTCCAGATATGAAGAAGGGTCATGTATCTTCCTGTTCCCGGTTTATAGGCCTATACCTTCGGTGCACGGAAAATCTGGGTGTTCAATGTGGGCGACATCAAGCCTGCAGAAAAGGAACTGTCATTCGTCATGGACCTGGCCTGGGACGTCAGCCGCTGGACTCCTGCCGAGGCCCATCGCTACACGGAGCATTGGGCTGCGAAGACCTTCGGTCCTGCCTTGGCCCATGACATTGCCAGACTACAACAACGCTACTATCGTCTGCAGGCTAGCGGAAAGGATGCCCACGTATGGTTCGTACAGTACACGGAAGAGCAGGTGGCCCGGCGACTGGAAGAGGCCCGGTCACTGGAGGCTGAGGTTGAGCTGCTGGCCCAGCGCGTGCCTGAGCGGCTGCACGATGCTTTCTTCGAGCTTGTTGGCTATCCCATCCGTGGAGCCGCCCTGCTCAATGAGTACCAGTTGCTTGCACGGCGCAGCATGGTGTGCGCCACTCGCGGCGATAGCCTCGGGGCCATGGCTGATGCCAACCGCGTCAGGCTGATGTTTGACCAGCTGAACAGGTGGACTCGGCACTACAACGAGGAAGTGCAAAACGGCAAGTGGAATCATTTTTTCAGCTGGCAGCCATACCACTGGTTCCGTTCCGAGAAGATTGACCCGCCCTGCTGCTCGCCCGAAATCTTTGCACAGGCCCAGCGTGGGCCCAAGCCTCGCATGCTCTTTGATGCCCATCGCGTTGAGTCGGACCTGGCTTCTGGCTCACTCCACGAAATCCGTTTCGATAGCGATGCCGAGGGTGAGGTTCCCCTTTGGATAGAGGCCCTTACGCCCATTCAGCATTTCTCCAAAGAGGCAAAGGACAATGTGTTCTGCCGCATTACTACCGCCACCGATGACTTCTATGCCTCGGCCACTCCCATCAATAACGTGTGGCATGCTCCCTACGTCGGGCCCATGTGGAGCCAGGTGGGTACGCTGCATGTAAAGAAAGGAGCCAACCATCTTCGCGTCACCGACATCAAGCCCGATGCTCGCATTGACCGCATCTATCTTGGACTATGGCCTCCTTTCGCTGACGAGCCGCGCCTCAGGATTCCTGCTTCGGCCTTTTCCTCACAGCATGACGCTCCGGAGGGGCATATCACCATGGTGGAGGGCTTGGGCTATACCGATGGCCTACTGGTGCTGCCCTTTGACACGCCCAGCTATGAGCCTGCCACCGCTCCCTATGTGGAATACATGCTCAACATCCTCCCCACTGACAAAACCATTGAAGTGCGTACCCTGCCCACGCTCCATGTCTATGGCGCGTCGTCAGGAATGGGCCGCGACGCTCGTTTCGCCATCCTGATGGGGCAGGCCACTCCACAGGTGTTTTCCATTCATGCCAACGACTTTACCGCCGAGTGGCGCTGGAATGTGCTGCGTGGCTATGCCTCGCGCTGCATCACCATACCTCCAGGCTGCAATGGCCTTCAGCGCCTGCGCGTCTACCTGCTCGACCCTGGCATCACTCTGCAGGAAGTGTTGGTCAACTAATTTATTAT
>CAMNJH010000107.1 GCA_946541275.1 uncultured Prevotellaceae bacterium | reverse complement strand
GTTTTTCTACAATAATTGCCTTTACTTTGCTTTCAATTTCTGACATGATTTTTCTATTTTTAATGTGTTAATAATTGCCTTCTCTTCGAAGGTGAGTTTTGAAAATCGGGTGCAAAGTAACACAATTTATTTCATTTATGCAAGTTTTTTCCTAAAAAACTGAGCTTTGTGTGCACACACAGACGCGATTGTGCAAGTTTTTGATTTACGTCATCACCTGTTTTTACATATTTTTACAACTTGCGTGGTCGCCGCATGAAAAAAAGTTGTATCTTTGCACCATGAAGCGTATTCTGATAATCATATTATCTATGATGATAGCTGCAGGGCTGACTTATGCGCAGTACTGGAGCCTGGTTGACCCCCGCATAGGCAGTGTTGGTGTGGGGCGCACGTTCCCGGGACCCAGCATGCCGTTCGGCATGGTAAAGCCAGGACCTGACTGCGGCGTGCTGCCCAATGCCGGATGGGCACCCATGCCCGAGCGGGTGAGCGGCTTCTCGCAGACACACGTCAGCGGAACTGGCGGCGGACAGAAATATGGGAATATTCTTGTACAACCAATACTCCTTGACAAAATGCCGGCTGCAGTAGCTATGGGCAGACGAACTGAAGATTTCGCTCAGTCAAGAATGAAGGAGGTGATTGCGCTGGGCTATTACGGCACCACCTATGAGAATGGAGTCAGCACGGAGATTACTACCAGCGAGCGCTGTGCCCACTATCGGTTCCACTTTCCCCGTCAGCAGGGTGCCCTGCTGGTTGATGCCACCCACTTTTTGGGAAAGGACAGCATCCCCAATCTGCGTGAGCGCCAGCAGTTTGTGGGCGCTGCATTGAAAGTGGAAAGCCCCTATGAGCTGACGGGCTACAGCAGCGTACGTGGTGGCTGGAACAATGGCGATGCCTACACCGTCTTTTTCTGCCTGCTGGCTGACCAGCCATTTGCTGAGCACACTGATGAGAATGGTCAGCGCGCCCTTCTCTGCTTTGCAGATACCCTGGTGGGCGTGAAGATAGGCTTGTCGTATGTCAGCACCGAACAGGCACGCATGAATATGGACAGTCGTGATTTCGACAGTTGCCTGCAGGCTTTGCGCTTGGCCTGGGATCAGCAGCTTGGGAAGATCCAGATTACGGGCAGCATCCCTCAGCAGCGCATGTTTTATTCGGCCCTTTATCACACCATGCTCATGCCCGTTGACAAGACGGGCGAGAATTCCCGCTGGAAAGACACCCCCTACTATGACGATTACTACGCCATCTGGGATACCTATCGCACCAGCTCGCCCTTGCTCACGCTGCTCTGGCCAGAACGGCAGGCGGCCATGGTCAATGCCCTGCTCAATATATATAATAATGAGGGCTACATGCCCGATGCCCGCTCGGGCGACTGCAATGGGCGGACTCAGGGCGGCTCTAATGCCGAGGTCGTCATAGCCGATGCCTTTGCAAAAGGCTTGGAGGGTATTGACTACGAGCTGGCGCTGGAGGCCATGTTGAAGGATGGTGAGGTAGACCCAGGCGATGACCACGAGAAGCACGGCCGTGGCGGACTTACAGAATATAAGCAACTGGGCTACGTGCCCTATGGCATTCCACGGGCAGGAACACGCACGGTGGAGTATTCCTATAATGACTTCTGTTTGGCACAGGTGGCTCAGGGCCTGCTGGACCGGGGCGGCACTTTGCTGGATGAGGCCAGGCGCAAGGAACTGAAAGCCATTCATGACCAGTACATGAGCCGGTCGGGCAACTGGAAGAATCTATGGCGTAAGGACTATGAGTGGGACAACGTGCGTGGCTATATTCTTCCAAAGGATGCCGACGGGCACTGGCTGGACAGTGTGACCTGGGGACGGTCACTGGTGTTCCATCCTCGGATAGCCTATACGCCCGTGACCAAGGTCGCCCCCTGGCATCTTCCTTGGTGGGATACGTTTTTTTACGAGGCCTTGTCGGCAGAGTATTCACTCAGCATTCCGCACGATGTCCCTGGTCTGATACGGGCTTGTGGCGGGCCAGAGGCTTTCCGCACAAGGCTGGACCTGTTCTTTGAGCGGGGACGCTATAATGTGGGCAACGAGCCTTCTTTTCTCACCCCCTGCCTCTATCATTGGCTTGGCCGGCCGGACCTGAGCTCGCTCCGAATTCACCAGATTATCCGCGACAACTACAGCGACCAGCCCGACGGACTGCCTGGCAACGATGATTCTGGCGCCATGTCATCCTGGCTGGCTTTCCACATGATGGGACTCTATCCCAATGCCGGGCAGGACTACTATCTGCTCAATGTGCCGCTGCTCAGCGAGTTTTCCTTCTCACTGAGCAACGGACGTACACTGCACGTCAGCAAACGGGGAGCGGTGCCTGTTGCGGGAATGGATGAAGGCTTTGTCAAAGCATTGTTCAACGGGCGCGAGCTGACCGATGCCCGCATCACTCATCAGGAGCTGATGGAAGGTGGCGAACTGGTGTTCGTGACGAAGCCCGTAGCTGCTCTGCCACAGGTGGACAAGCAGGTCTCAGCAACTGTTCAGGTGCAGAACCTCCAAGACGTCACCTTGCTGACAGCCCCGAAAGAAGCAGCCAGCGGAAGTGTGTTCTTTACGCTGAATCGTCAGTTCCGCACGTGGCCCGTCAACTTCACCTGGGAGGCTGATACGCTCGTGGTGAAGTGCAGGCAGACACTCTATCGCATTCCGCGTGACCAGGCCGAGCATGCCAAGGGCTTTTGTTGGAATCATCCGCAGAGCGACGGGACAATATATGATAATGTGAACGGAACCTTCCTTTTTATTTCAGCCGATGCCATGCGCCAGCTGCGTCAGGAAGGCAGCTTCGTGTATGACGGTATCACTTGGCGCCGTCAGGCCGACGGCCATGTGAAGGCCGACGCTGACGGTACGGAGATGTGGTTGAAAGAGGTGAATGGCCTGGGTCTGGTCATGGAGATGCGCCACAATCCGTTGGGCATTGACTGGGCATTGACGGTTGACTAGGCTAGTCGGTCAATTAATCTTGTAGTCCAAGGCAGGAGTGCGCTCAATGAAGTCAATGAGGTAGTGCTTCACGTCAATGAACTTGCTGTTGGAACGCATCAGTACATGATTGCGGCCCGTAGAGTCGCGTAGTTGGAAGAAGAGCTTGGTCTTTCCGGGATAGCGGTTCACCAGTTCACTCAGCTCTGTCACTATCTGGTCGTCCAGCAGGTCGCTGTTCAGCGAGATGGTGATGCGGTCAATGGCCCTCTCTTTCACTGATTGCAGCAGCTCCACATTGCTCACCTTCAGCTCCTTTTGTGTGGAGTTGTAGAAGCGGCTCTTCATCTTGCCCGTCACGTAGACGGCAGCCCCCACGTAGAATTTCCCGTTCAGGTTGAACCAGTCATCGCCGAAAAGGGCCAGTTCACCTGAGCCTTCAAAGTCTTCAATGGTCACCAGCCCCCAGGGCTTGTTGTCCCTGCCGGTCTTCTGCTGGATGGAAGTGACGATGCCTCCCAGTGTGACGTCGTCGCGGTCAGTGAGCGCCGCTCCTCTGTCGGCCAGCTCGGTGCAGTGGGTATTGCACAGATTCTCCAGAACAATCTTGTATTCGTCCAGCGGATGGGCCGAAAGATAGATGCCCACCAGGTCGCGTTCCTTGTTCAGCTTCTCAATGTCGCTCCAGTGTACGTCGGTCTTCGGCACCTGGGGCGTAGCTATCTCTATGCTGTCGAATCCGCCGAAGAGCGAGTTCTCAGCTTCGCTCTTGGCCTGCTGGTACATCTGCCCGTAGCGTACCAGCGTGTCCAGGAAGACCTCGCCTTTGGAGTTCTGGGCAAAGTAGGCCTCGCGACTGATGCCGAACGAGTCAAATCCGCCGCTCAGTGCCAGGCTTTCAAAAGCCTTCCGGTTGACATTGGCGAAGGAGATGCGCTGTGCAAAGTCGAAGATGCTGGCATAGGGGCCGTTCTTCGTGCGCTCGTTGATGATGGCCTGAGCAGCGGCGTCGCCCATGCCTTTGATGGCGGCCAGTCCGAAGCGTATCTCACCGTGTTGGTTCACGCCGAACTTCAGGTATGATTCGTTGACGTCGGGGCCCAGCGTGGCAATGCCCATCTGCTTGCACTCGTCCATCAGCTTCGTAATCTCAGTGATCTGGTCGCGGCGGCGCGTCATGATGGCGGCCATGAACTCGGCGGGGTAGTTAGCCTTCAGGTAAGCTGTCTGGTAGGCTACCCACGAGTAGCACGCGGCATGCGATTTGTTGAAGGCATAGCTGGCAAATTTCTCCCAGTCAGCCCATATCTTCTCCAGCACCTCCGGGTCGTGGCCGTTGGCCTTGCCGCCGTTGATGAACTTGGGCTTCATGGCGTCAACGATGTCCTTCTTCTTCTTACCCATGGCTTTGCGCAGGGCATCGCTCTCACCGCGGGTGAAGTCGGCCAGCTGGCGGCTCAGCAGCATCACCTGCTCCTGATAGACGGTGATGCCGTAGGTGTCCTTCAGGTATTTCTCCATGCATGGTATGTCGTACTTGATTTCTTCGCGTCCGTTCTTTCGGGCAATGAAGGAAGGGATGTAGTCCATAGGCCCTGGTCGATAGAGGGCGTTCATGGCTATGAGGTCCTCGAACACGGTGGGGTGCAGCTCGCGCAGGTATTTCTGCATGCCGTTCGATTCAAACTGGAACGTGCCGATGGTGCGGCCCTGCTGGTACAGCTCGTAGGTCTTCGGGTCGTCAATGGGTATGGTGTCCAGGTCCACGTCAATGCCGCGCGTCAGCTTGATGTTGGCGCAGGCCTCCTTCAGCTCTGACAGAGTCTTCAGTCCCAGGAAGTCCATCTTGATCAGTCCTGTTGACTCAATGACATGGCCGTCGTATTGCGTGCAGTTGGTCTTCGTGTCCTTGAAGTCGGGGTCGTCGGCGGTACTGACGGGTACCCAGTCGCTAATGGGGTCGCGGCAGATGATGAAGCCACAGGCGTGGATGCCCGTACCGCGCACGGTGCCCTCCAGCATCTTGGCATATTTGATAGTGTTGGCCAGTGCGGTGTTCGTGCTGGCCTCGGCCTCCTGCAGTTCGCGGGTGCACTTGATGGCGTTGGGCAGGTTCATTTTCATGTCATCGCCCGTCTTCGGGTCTTTCAGACGGTCGGGAATGGCTTTGCACAGGGCATTGGAGATGTTCAGTGGTACTTTCTCCACTCGAGCCACGTCCTTGATGGAGTTCTTGGTAGCCATGGACGCGTAGGTGATGATGTGGGCACAGTTCTCGTGTCCGTACTTGTCCTCCACCCATTTCAGCACCTTGCCGCGGCCATCGTCGTCGAAGTCGGTATCGATATCGGGTAGTGAGATACGGTCGGGGTTCAGGAAACGCTCGAACAGCAGGTCGTATTTTAGCGGGTCAATCTTCGTGATGCCCAGGCAGTAGGCCACCACGCTTCCGGCGGCCGAACCACGTCCAGGGCCCACCCATACGTCGAGCTCATCGCGGGCTGAGTTGATGAAATCCTGCACAATGAGGAAGTAGCCGGGGAAACCCATCGTCTTCATGATGTGGAGCTCGAAACGCACACGCTCCTCCACCTCAGCAGGGAGTCCAGTGGAGAGGGGAGAGAGGGTGGCGGGAGAATTATCCTGCTCCACGGAATGGTCGCTCCCCTCTTTGCAATACCTTTTCCTGGCTCCCTCATATGCCAGCTTGGCCAGGTAGTCGGCCTCGAACTTAATGCGGTAAATCTTGTCGTAGCCGCCCAGCTTCTTGATTTTCTTCTCAGCCTCCTCGGGGGGCAGTGGGTTCTGGCCGTTCTCGTCGGTGGTGAACTCCTTGTACAAGTCCTCCTCGGTGAACTTCTGACGCCATTCTTCCTCAGTTCCGAAGCTCTCGGGTATGGGGAAGAAGGGCATGATGGGGTCATGGTCCAGCGAGTAAATCTCCACCTTGTCCAGAATCTCCAGCGTATTCGACAGTGCTTCGGGCACGTCGCTGAAGATGGCGTTCATCTCGGCCTTCGTCTTGAACCACTCCTGTTTGGAGTAGAGCATGCGCGTGGGGTCGTCGAGGTCCTTGCCCGTGGACAGGCAGAGCAGATGGTCGTGGGCCTCGGCATTCTCCTGGTCAACGAAATGCACGTCGTTGGTGCATATCAGCTTGATGCCGTACTCACGGGCCAGTTCAATGAGCACCTTGTTGACCTGCTGCTGCATGGGGAAGGTCTCGCGGTTGGCGCGGATGGTGGGGTCGGTCACTTCGTGGCGCTGCAACTCCAGGTAGTAGTCGTCGCCAAACAGGTTGTGATACCATTCAATGGCCTCGCGGGCGCCGTCGATGTCGCCATCCAGAATCTTCTTGGGCACTTCCCCGGCTATGCAGGCTGAGCAGACAATCAGCCCCTCATGGTAGCGCTCCAGGTCGGCACGGTCCGTACGCGGGCGCATATAGTAGCCGTCCACCCACGAATTGCTCACCAGTTTGATCAGGTTCTTGTAGCCCTGATAGTTCTTGGCCAGCACAATGAGGTGGTAGCCGCTATGGTCCTGCTTGCCGTTTTTCTGCTCCTTGGGACCGTGCTTGGCTACATACATTTCGCAACCGAAGATAGGCTTGAACGGTTCCAGACCTTCCTTCTTCCGGTCTTTGTTCACGCCGTTCACAATGTCGTGGAACTCCTTGATGCCAAACATGTCGCCATGGTCGGTGATGGCCATGCCGCGCATGCCGTCCTTCAGGGCTTTGTTGACCAGGTTCTTAATCTTCGATTGTCCGTCGAGGATGGAATAAAACGTATGTACGTGCAGATGTATGAAGTCTTCCATAATTCAGGGATGATAAGTAAGATGATAGGAATAGAGGATGCAAAGATAGCATTTTTTTGCGGCCTGGGCAAGAATCGCTGCCACTTTTTTGCACCTTACCCATCTTTCTTGCCTATTTCTTCTTTGGCTCCAGTTGATACCGGAATGTGAGGGTAGCGTAGTGATGAAGGAAGCTCCTGCCTGACTCAGTGTGGGTGGTAGCGGTGATGATGGAGCTGTAGTCGGTCTCCTTGTTCAGGAGGTCTCGGGCGGCAAGGATGAGTTCAGCACGGTTCTTCAGGAATTTGTAGGTGACTTCTGCGTTCAGGACGAACAGGTTGTTGTTCATGGCGTCGTAGAGGTAGCCACGGTTCAGGTAGAAGTGCGGGTCGAGGGTAAAAGTCCACTGCTTGAGGTGATAGCGGACGTTCAGCTGTGTGGAGTAGCGGAAGATGTTCTCCGTTTTTTGCGCCGCGGCGCTGTAGGCATAGCGTTCCCAATTGAACTCATGGAAGGACGAGATGGTCAGATGATCTATCTCATAGATAAGCCCCAGTCTATCCCTCAGGTGCGAGGACTGCTGGCGGTTGTAGCTGAGACCCGTCTGCTCGTCCACCATCGTCAGGATGCCGTATGACTCATTCCAGTGTTCGGACAGCGTGTTCTGGAATTGCAGGTTCTTGGCCAATGTGCGGTCGTAGCTCAGTTCCCCGCCCCAGCTGTTGCCGCCCCTGACGTTCTGCTTCTGCGCCCGATAGCCGCCCGTCTGCGAATTGTAGTGCAGTACGGTGCCGATGGGGTCGTAGGTCTTGGCGTAATTCACGGCGATGCCGAAGGCCTGACTGCCACGGGCGAGCATGAAGTTGTAGCGGAGACTGGCGTTGAGCGTCCGGGTGGTCGTGAGGCTCGGATTGCCTTCGTAGATAAACAGCGGATTGGTGTTGTCTGTATAGGCGATGCAGTCGATGAGGTCGACAGGGCGCTCGTCGTATGAGACATTTCCCCTCAGGCTCATCTGCTGACGGATGCGCCAGGTCAGTTCCAGCGAGGGACGTAGGAGCAGGAGGTTACGCCAGGCCACGGTGTCGAGGGCTGCACGGTGATAGGCGGTCAGTTCGTGGAGGTGCGTCAGTGCGAAGACAGGCTTCAGCGTGAACTTCCGCAGCGTCAGGTTCATGTCTGTCTTCAGTTCGTTCAGCCACTGGTAATCCTCCCTGCAGAAACTGTTGGTCGCGTCAATCACGTCTGCACGCAGACGTTGCTCATCGCGGGAACGGTAGTCGTATGCTGTCCTCCATTGTGCATGGAACATGGTCTGCTTCGTGAAGGCATGACTCAGACCAATCCCTGTAGTCGCGTTCAGGTGGCGGTTCGGAGCCTCATAGCTTTGGCGGTCAGTGGCCTGCGTGGCTGTCTGCTGGTAGCGGTATTCGCCCACAGAATTACCATATTCCTTTGCGTCCGAGTAGCCTACGCTGGCCCTTGCTGTGATGGAGCCTTTTGGCGTGTAGTAAGTCAGGCTGCCGTCGATGGTGCCATTAAACTGTTTCGTTGCAGACAAGGAGCGGAAAGTGGAAGTGTTGACGGGAGTAAGAGAAAGCGTTTCAAACGTTTGCTGTTCCGAGTGGTTTGTGGCTTTGCCTCGTTCATACCCAGCATGAGCCGTCAGAAACAGCGTACTCTTGGGACTCAGATGAAGGAAAGCCGAGAAGTCGAGCGGTGCCTTGAACTGATGCTCGTAGCTGTCACGCTGGCTGTCGGTCTGCATGGGGGTTGTGCCGGGAAGGAAAGTCTGCGCGTTCTCCCAACTGCTTTGTGGTCGGTCAGTATGATTGACCCCTGCGGTCAGGGTTAGATAGCTGTCGCCCTTCACCTCGTAGTTCGGTCGCCAGGCGTGCTTGTAGCCAGCAGCTCCCATCTGCTGCCGCACGGCGGTGCCTCCACTCTCTCCTCCAAAACTGCCCATAGTGTGCGTCAGAACTCTTTTGGGTTCGTCGCCCACATGCCCGAACAGCATTACAGGGTCGGAATCGCTCAGGCGCATTCCGTCGATTTCTGCGCCGTAGTGTTTGCTTGTGTAGCCAGTGGCTTCGACGCTACCGTACCACATATCCATGAATCCCGGTTTGATGGTCACGTCGAGTACCTGCTGCTGATTACCGTCGGCCACGCCCGTGCGTTCTTCCTGTTCACTCTTGCGCTCGTAGGCTTTCACGTTTGCCACGGCTTCCGCTGGCAACCGTTTCAGCAACAAGTCCTCACTCAGCGCCTCCTTGCCGTTCATCCTGATTTGAAGCGGCTTGCCATTCCAAAGCAATTGGTCATCCTCGATGGTCACGCCCGGCAGCTTCTGAATTAAGTCCAGCAGACGGTCGCCGTCCTCCATTTGGAACGCGCCGGGGTTAATCACTACCGTGTCGCCGCGCATATAGAAGCGTCGCTGTGCGCCCTTTACCAGCACTTCCTTCAGCAGTACCTCGCTGGGCTGTAGCAGGATGTCGTCGATGTGGATAGTGTCGCCCGCATCCGTTCCCTTCATGCGGACGACGCTGGTCTTATAGCCAAGGAAACGGGCACGAAACGTGAGGCGTGACCCGCCACAACAGCTGTAGGTGAAACATCCCAGCGAGTCGGTATAACGGACCCACTTCACGGTGCATAAGTCGGGGACTTCCTCTGTCACTTCCACATGAGCACCGTACAATGGTTCGTGGGTTTCTGCATCAAGCACACGACCTTGAATGATGTCGGCTTGCACGGTCTGTATGCCAAGGAAAAGGCATAGCAAGGGCAGGATGCGGAACCATCCGCATCGAAAGAGATAATAA
>CAMNJH010000106.1 GCA_946541275.1 uncultured Prevotellaceae bacterium | reverse complement strand
TCCTGGAGATTCATGTTCATCTTCCAGTTTCCTGCAACAATTTTCTTTCTCATTTTTTTGTTTTCTTTATTTTTGTATGATTGATTAGAATGTTCTTTCGATTTCCTTCGCAGCCATTTGGTCCACATCCAGGTGCGGTCGGCAATTGTCAGCAATGCAAGTGGCAGCACGAACCACAACAGCATGGTCAGAATCTTTCCGGGAACGTTTGATGTGGCCGTCAACCCCATGGGCAACTGTTCCAGCGGCAGGGTGCTCTGCTCAGGCTCTATCTGAGGCAGATGGTTATGACTCCACTTACCCACCACTGTGGCATTCTTCAACAACACCAGTCCGGGGTTGCTGCGAATGATGGTTTTCAGCGTAATGCCATCGGTGAAGCAGAAGGGATATTCGGCCCCTGTCAGCTCCGTCCATTGGTTGATGCCCTTGGTGGTGCTTGCCGTGAGGCAATAGAACGGATAGCCATGCTCCTTGCTGTACTCATAGAGTTCGTTGATCAGGTCGAAGCGGGAATCGTCGGCTTTCTCCAAATCGGGCGATATCAGCAGGAAGGTGTAGCTGCTGTCTGCCAGTACCTGGTCAGTGATGTCCTCGTCGTCATCTTCCCCCGCTGCGGCCAGCAGGATGGAGAAGTCATGGATGGGAGGCACATAGCCCTGAGTCAACTGTGTGGTACGCGAATCGACGAAAGTCCATGTAGAGTCAGGATAGTCGTCCAGGGTGAATACGCGCTGCTCCCCGTTCTTCTCAAGTATGAAAGTTGTTTCAAATTTGGGCTGTTCTGCGCCCTCAGGCATCTCCATGCCCTCTTTTATATTGGCCCCGATATGATAGGGACGGAAGTCAAACTGAGGCAGGTCGTAGAGACTCCACACAGAGATGGAAAGGATGAACAACGCCGAGTAGTTGATGACAATCCACTGGTTCGACTTGCTCACGAAGCGGAACATCTCCATGGGTTTCCACGCCAGCACAGCTGCCATGATGAGCAGCACTACGTTTTTCCACAGCGTCTGCCAGTTGGTAAGCACCAGCGCATCGCCAAAGCATCCACAGTCACTGATGGGATTGGCCAATGCCAACCAAAGTGTCAACGGCGTCATCACCATCATCACGAGCAGTACCAGCCTTGACGTCAGCCGGCGCCTAATGGCGAAGAGCAGGAAGATGCCCAGGCAGAACTCAACAGCGGACTGTCCCACTGAGAGGACAAGCGTCATCAAGTCGGGCATCAGCTGGCCCAGATTCATGGCCTGCAGGTAGTCCTCAATTTTATACTGAGTGCCCAACGGATCGACAGCCTTGACAAATCCTGAGAGGATAAAGACGACGGCTACAACCAGTCGGCACGTATTTACCAGAAGCTTCTTCACTCAGACAGCTTGATCAGTCCGAAGACTGAATAGTTGATAATATCCATATAGTTTGCGTCAATGCCCTCGCTGACCAGCGTAGCACCCGCCAAGTTCTCAATTTCCTTCACCCGTTCTATCTTGGTCAGGATCAAGTCAGTGTACGAACTGACGCGCATACCGCGCCAAGCTTCGTCATAGTCGTGGTTCTTACGTTTCATCAGCTCCAGCGCCTGGCGCCCGAAGCGATCGTACAGTTCAAGGGCCTCTTCGTTCGAGACGTCGACCGTGTCAGCAAAGCCTCGCTCCAACTGAATCAGGCCCACAATGCCATAGTTCACCAACCCCACAAACTCTGGGCGTATGCCTTCGCCCACCAGCGATTCACCCGTCAGTTCCAACTGGCGGATGCGCTTGGCTTTGATAAACAGCTGGTCAGTGAGCGACTGTGGCCTCAGTATTCGCCACGAAGCCCTGTAATCGTGCAGTTTCTGCGCGAACAGCTGCCTGCATTCAGCCATGGCAGCCTCAAACTGGCCATTTGTCTTCTCAAATCTATCCATAACAGGGTGCAAAGTTACAAAAAACTTTGAACTTTGAACTTTAATCTTAGAACTTTTTCACTGCCACACGTAAAAAAATCACTCTTTTTGCTTCTTGTGGATATATTTTATGGTCTCGGCCAGCACTTCAAAGCGTTCCTTTAGTGAGTCACGGCGTGCCCGAAGCTCATTCAGGCGAATAACTTCTGGCGATTTTTCATCAAGTGATGCAGCATGTTCCATCACCCACTGATGCAGTTCATCATGCTGGCGGCTGGTTTCTTCCAACAGGCTGTCAGTCCGGCCCAGTTCCTGCTGGGCATTCTTCAGGCTTTCCTGCTGATGCTCTTTCAGTGCCTCACGCCGCTCGGCAATCTCCTGCGCCAAGGCTTCATTTTCTTTCTTCAGTTTGCTGGTGCAGCCCGATAGCGCCACCACACCTAGCAAGATAATAAACAAATAACGTCTCATAGCGGCTGCAAAATTACGAAAAAACGAGGGAAATACAAAAGGAAAACTGTTTTTTCTTATTGTTCAGTCAGTTCAGTCATTGACCTATTGACTGTCTGTAATCCAGAAGTTTGCCCTGATAATCAGCATAGGCATCAGTATGCTTGTCGCACGACTGCTGATAGAGAAGCTGGGCTTCAAGCAGGTCGGACATCTTGCAGGTTCCAGCACGATAATAATCACGATGGATGCGCAGGTTTTCTTCAGCCTGTTCTATTCCACGCCGGGCTATGACCAGTTGCTGCCGGGCTTCCTCAACATTGTTCCAAGCGTTCTGCACACGGATTTGCAACAGCTGGGCATTGTCGGCCAGTTGGTCTTGCGCTTGTTGGTAGGCTATCTTCTTGCGCTTGACGGCATGTGAACCTCCCCACCAGTCGGAGATTGGGACATTCACCGTGGCAAATATCATGCCGAAAGAATGGTCGTTGTCAAGCAGATTATGATAGTTATATCCTGCACCTACGGCAACAGAGGGAAGGTTCTGCCCAATGGCAATATTCTTCTGAAGCTTTGTGGCTTCTACCTGCTTGCTTAGCAACTGATACTCTGCTGTGGTTCCCCATTCGTCACCAGCCGGGGCTGCAATAGCTTCAAGCGGGGCAGCATCCCCATTGGGGACCGACAAGGGAGCTTTGATGGCGAAAGTGGTGTCACAGAGCCCACAATATTGCGCCAAAAGGAGTTTGACAGTGCCTATACCGTTCCGTAATTTCATTTTTTGGCTCTCCACCTCGTTCTGTCGCAGTTCTACCTGAAGCAGATCATTGCGAAGGGCCACACCAGCCCGAACGGCCACATCAACATCTTTGTGAATGTCGGTGAGCATAGCTTCGACGGCAGCAACAGTCTTCATTTTCTCTTGCAGCGTGACTATCTGCCAATAGTACTGCTCGGCTGTTTTCTCCACTTCGTTTTCTGACAATTGCAGTTGCAGCCTACTGACATCCTCGCCAACTTTTGCCAAACGGTTGCCATTGACAATCTGACCTCCAGCGAAAACGGGTTGCATAGCCATCAGACTACCGATGGTGCCGTTCTTCATCATTGAAATGCTGATAGGGTTGGCCAATGCTGCCAGCGCCTCAACAGGTAAGACGGCTGCCATTGTTGAGGCCAATGACGAGGGTATCAGCTCTGACGGATTGAGCGATGTCTTAGCCATACCTTTGTTGGCATTGAACCACAACCCCGTGCCGCTCACGTTAGGGAAATATTTGGTGAAAGCCTCCTTGCGCTGCTCCTGAGCGGCTTCAATGCCATGACGGGCATTGCGGATGGCTATATTGTTATGACGGGCAGAATCGAGAATTTGCTCCAATGAGTATGCTTGGGCTGCGACGATGTCGCAGCATGCGAGACAGAGAATGATGCTTACAATTTTCTTCATATCTACTTTATCATTACTTCGTACTTACTTTCCAATAAACCACAGGCAGCATGGTGACCACCATGATGAGCGAGCCGATGCCGCCAGCAAATATGGTGACGCCCACGGGCATCCAGAAGCTGGACTGGGCAATAATCATTGGCACCACGCCTACAGCCGTTGTAGCAGTGGTGAGGAAGATGGGCACCATGCGACGCCTACCCGCATTATAGGCAGCCTGCCTGACGGCTTCATTATAGGCCTTGCGGTCCACAGTCCAGTCGCCATGCTCAGTTACATATTGTTTGATGAGGTCGACGGCATGTTCGAAGATCAGTATCTCATTGCGCATAATCATACCCATCAGGGTGATGACTCCCATGATAGAAGTGAGTCCCAACGTACGATTCATCAGGGCCAGGCCAATAAGTGCACCTGGAATCATGAGCCCCAAGGCTGATATACAGACGGTGGTAATGCCGTATTTCTTAAAGTTGAACAGCAGGAAGAAGAACACGATGATCATCGAGATAGACACGCCGCCGACAATCTGTGGGATGGCCTCGGCATCGTACTCAATCTCGCCTCCCACCTCGGCCCTGACGCCCTCAGGCAGTCTGACCTCGTTCAGCATGATTTCTGCCACGCGATTCTCCACTGGAGCAGCATAGACTCCGTTGGCAAACTGGGCTGTCACCGTGATGCAGCGTTCGCCCCCGCGATGCATAATGCGACTTTCCGTCCACTTAGGACCTACCTTGGCTATCTGCCGTAGGGGGACCGTGCTATTTGTTCCTCCGCTGCCTGCTGAGAGCATGGCCATGGGTGTGGCGATGCCAAGGTTCTCAATGTCGCCGTACGCCATGTCGCTGTCATCCTTCACCACAATGGGCAGTTCGTAATCATTCTCCCAAATCTGACCTACCCTCAGATCGTTGGTGGTAGAGCTCAAGGCGAGTGCAGCCGTAGTACGAGAAATGCCCAACTGTGCTGAAGCCACTGGGTCGAGTTCGACGTTGACAATGGGGAACGGTTGCAGGAAGTCGGTATGCACCCATTCCAGTTCCGGCATCTCGCGCATCCGCTCCATCAGCTGTTCTGCCACGAGGTGGAGAGAGTCAAGATTATCTCCATAGAAGCGGTATTCCAGTTCTGGCACCTCCAGATAGTCAAGCCGCTTAAAGCGCACATAGGCATCAGGGAAAGCCTCACTCCACTGTGGCTGATACTTGGCCAACAAGTCGAGTGTTGCCTTCTGCGAAGTGGTATTCACGACAAACTGGGCATAGTTCTTGCCAGCCATCTGCGGCGCATAGCAGGTCATGAAACGCGGTGACGAACAGCCTATGAAGCTAGTGATGCACTCCACCCGCTCATCTTGTTGCAGGACACGTCGCAGCGAATCGGCTATCAGACGGGTATCATTGATGCCTTTCCCCTCAGGCAGAAATATCTCAACGGCAAACTGGTCGCGGTCAGCATAGGGGAAGAGGCGCACCTTCAGCGTCAGTGCTATCAGCGAGGAGAGAAGGATGACGGCAATACCACCTAAGATGGTTGCCCACGGATGACGGAAAGTCAGGTCAAGCACACGGTCATACGTTGCCTGTACCCAACTGGTAATAGGATTTTTCCGTGTGCTCACTTTTCCTGGTTTGATAATCAGAACTTCAAGGAAAGGAATGACCATCACCGCCAGCAGCAGTGATACCATGAGGTTGATGGCGATGGTCATTGGAAAGTCTTCCATGGCATCCTTGAAACCGCCTTTGAACGTCAGCAGCAATGGGAAAAAGATGACACTGATACAGAGCGTGGCCAGCATCATGGGCATGAAGTACTGCTTGGCAGAGTCAACAGCAGCCTTCTTGGGCTCATAGCCCTTGCCTAGATACTCCAGGTATCCGTCAATGACAACGATACTGTTGTCCACCACCATTCCCAGTACCACAATCAGTGCGGCCAGGGTAACGATGTTCAGTTCAATACCCATCAAATACATTACAGCCACTGAGATGAAAGTGCTCAGGGGGATGGTGATGGCCGCCACGATGGCCGACCTGAAGGGGAACAGCACCATCATGACTAGAATGATGATCAGCATTGATATGAGCAGGTCGCGCAGGAAGTCGCTGACACTCATGGCCACAACCTTGGGCTGGTCGGCTATGCGGGTGACGGTCACGTCGTGGGGCAATTCTGACTGGCGGAATTCGTCAAGCACCTTGTCCACCTCCTTGCCATACGCTATGATATTATTGCCTGCCATCATTTCCAACGACAGCAGCACGCAGGGATGGCCGTCCTGTTCAATATAGCTCTCGTCTGCGTCATACTCGCGGGCCACCCTGGCCACATCCCTCACGCGGGCCACCTTACCACTGACAGGGTCGCTGAAGATAATCTGGTTGGCAATCTCCTCTACGCTATTCTCAGTGGGCTCAATATGGATGGGCACCTGCTGGTCCTGGTCACTGATGCTTCCGCTCACGGTGGTGATGCCCTGTGCCTGCAAGCGGCTGAAGAGCATCTGCTGCCCTATGCCGTAGGCCTGTAGCCGCTGGCGGTCCACATAGAGTGATATTTGTTCCTTCTTCTCTCCATAGATGCGCACGTTGGCCACCGAAGGAATGCGGCGCAAACGGTCAGAGAGGTGGTCTGTATAGTTCTGCAGTTCCCTATAGCTACGCTCCGGGCTCTCAATGGCAATCAGCAGGGCCGACGTATTGCCGAAGTCATCGTTGGCCACGACGGCCAGCACACCACTGGGGAGCGACTGCTTGAAGAGCGCCAGACCGTGCTTGATCTTACTCCACACTTCGTCCTTGTTGTTCACATTGTCGTCCAGCCTCACCATCACCATCGCCATCCCGTTCTGGGCTGTGGTAGTGGTCTTGGTACGGTTCACCTCCTTAAAGGTGAAAAGATAGCGTTCCAGCGGCTTTGCCACCTGTTCTTCCACCTCCTCGCTTGTAGCTCCAGGGTAAACGGCAATGACTACGCCCTGTCGGATGGTAAAGGCGGGAAACTCATCCTTCGGCATCACATACATGCCGTAGATGCCCATCACAAAGAAGATGATGATAATCAGCAGCGATATAGAATAATGCTCCAATGGCCAGCGGAGCCAGTTCATCTGTTTCATTTTGCAATTGTCAATTGGTAAATAGTCAAACTGTGAAATAGCCTACTCAAAAGATGACCTTTGTACCTTCACTCAGTTTCTGATAGCCGTCGGTGACAATTCGCTGGCCGTCGGTAATACCGCTGGTGACGGCAATGCGGTTCCCCTGAGTTTCCCCAATATTGACTGCTGTACGGTGTGCGGTGCTATCCGGGCTCACAGTCCATACAAACAGCGAGCCGTCAGCATGTTTTTGTACAGCTGTTACAGGTATTTGGACACTCCCTCCGTGAGGTGATCCAGTGGGAACGGAGTCTGGCGAGGTTCCCAACTGCACTGAAGCCACCATTCCTGGCAGCAGTTTGCAATCAGCGTTGGCTATGCTGATACGGATGTCGTACGTATGAGTCAGCGGGTCGGCCATCACACCTTTCTCTATAAGGCCGCCTGCAAATGTATCCCCTACTGCATCTACCTTAATCAAAGAGGGGGTAAGCGCATGGATGGCGCTTACTTCCGCTTCGGGAATAGCCACTTTCACCTTTACGCTGCTGATGTCGAGAATGGTCACCACGGCCTGCGAGGGTAATGCTGTCTCGCCCGCCCTGACCGCTTTCCGCCCGACTATACCGCTTACGGGAGCCGTAATCCGGCAGTCAGCCAGGTTTTTCTTTGCCACCTCCAGCTGCGACTGAGCCTGAGCCACCTTGCTCTGTATCTCCACCCATTGCACCTCGGGCAGCGAGCCGTTGTCATGAAGCATCTTGAAACGCCCAAGAGCATCATTGGCCTGTGCCATCTGTGCCTCAGCACCGCTGAGCAGATTGCGGGCCTGCGTATCGTCAATCTCTGCTATAAGCTGACCACGACGTACTGCCTGCCCCTCGTTCACCAGGACTCGTTTCACCACACCCATACTGGTAAAGCTGACTGCCGTGGCCTCGCGTTCCTCTACAATTCCCACGTAGGTCTGTCCGTTTTCACTTACTGAAGCTGAAGCCACTTCTGTCCTTACTCTTGTCGGAGCCTTCACTCCACTCTCTTTTCTTTCATTGCAACTGCCCAGCACTAGAACGGCCAACAGTACTAAAACACTTCTATTCATTGTCTGTTTTGCTATTTTTAAGTGCAAAAGTAGTAGAATTTTCCCTAATCGGAATGTTCTATCTAGTACAGAATATCTCCAATTTCTCTCGTAAAAGAAAAATCAACCAAAATTAATTCCAAATAGAACATATTCTTTCACAGAAATTCCTTACCTTTGCAACCAAAAACAGATGTCCATATATGCAACAAGAAGAAATCTCGCTTCAGTCCCTTACAACTAACGAAGCCGTCCATGTAGGCTATTCGGACAGCGATATTGTCATCGTAGACAGTATCCAGAAGTTTGCACTAGTCAGCGAAGCCCATGTACAGATGGGCGCCATAGCCATCTGCACCAGCGGACGCGTGCAGGGGCTGATGAACGGCCAGGCCATCGAATTGCGTCAGAACCAAGTGGCAGTCATTCCTGCCAATATGGTGATAAACGACCTGATGATCAGTCCTGACTTCAACATGAAGGCCATGTTCTTCACGAACCAGATTCTGCAGAGTTTTCTCCACGAGAAGATGAGTATTTGGAACGAGGTGATGTACATTCAGCGCCTCCATGTCATCAGCCTCTCCGATGAGGACATGCGCTTCTACACTCATTTCTACGACATGCTCAGTATGTGCTTTGAGAAGGATGCCGACACCCCTTTCCGTACTGATGTCATCCTGTCACTTGTGCGCTGTGCCATGTTGGGGCTCTGTGGGGCCATGAAGCAGCAGTTGACTAATGAAGTTCACACACAGCCGAATGCCAAGAGCAGCAACAGCCACTTTCAGCGTTTCCTCAATTTGCTCCACTCCAGCGAGGTAAAGCACCGCACGGTAGAGAGCTATGCCAATGAGCTTTGCATTTCGCCCAAATACCTTTCCGTCATCTGCAAAAAGCAGTCGGGCAAGACTGCAAACGAGTGGATTACAGAACAAGTGACGGAGGACATACGCTACTACCTGCGCCAGACCGATTATAGCATCAAGCAAATTTGCGACCTGCTCGGCTTCCCTAATCCTTCTTTCTTTGGTAAATACGTAAAGGGCCATTTTGGGATGACGCCCATGCAATTCAGGGAAAAATGCTTATGACCGGAAGAGCTAGAGCTTGCGGAGTTCTAACAAACACCCTATATATTATATAGAGAAAAAAAAGTGCTACAAGTGCTACTAAGGAAGAAAATATATTGAATTTCAGCACTTTTCGGGTGCATCTTTAACATTTGAAAGTGCTACCGGAAATGCTACTGGTGCTACAGGGGCTTTCGTATATGTCTCATGGGCAACTAGTGCAAAATGAGACATAGAGAAAAGTGGAACACATGATTCCGTCTTTCAAAAATCACTTTTTCCTTTTTACAAAAACTCGTTCACTTTTTCCAAAACGGCGTTGACTTTTTCAAAAAGCTCGTTGACTTTCTTCAAAAACTCGTCGACCTTTTTTCACCAACCGGTAGCACCTGTAGCATTTCCGGTAGCACTTCCAAACGCCCAATATGCACCCGCAACCTGCTGAAAAGAAGAAAGATAGGCGAGCGGTAGCACTTGTAGCATTTTATACCTTATATTATAATAATAGTAAACGTCCAAATTGCCAGTGAGAGGATGCTTCAGAAGCGAATTACC
>CAMNJH010000105.1 GCA_946541275.1 uncultured Prevotellaceae bacterium | reverse complement strand
GCCTCGGCACTGCCAATGACGCGCAGACCCATGGTCATGTCACCACCGGTGTGAACGAAGGTGAACTCGAAGTGCTCGGGAGCACCATTGCGGGTAGCCATGTTGGTCTTGTAGGTCTTACCATCGGCAGAAGCCTGTGCAAACAACTCAACGTCGTCGGGCAGACCGTTGGGGTTAGAGTCAACGCTCTTGCGGCCCTGGTTGTTGGCAATAACGTCAACACCCAGCATGTACTTACCTGCGGGCAGCGAAGGAATGGTCTGAGTGATAGAGCCATCGCCCAGATAGTTGGGGGTGTTGGAATCTTTCCAAGCCTCAATGAAACCGGAAATAGTCACGTCACCATTGCTATAGCTGGCGCCCTGATAGCCAATGTTGGTAGCCTCGGTGGTGCCACCCTTATAGGTGATGTCCCATCCATCAGCATTGCCAGCACTGAAGTCGTTGTTCTGAATGAGGAAAGTAGCATCGAGAGGATTGGTCTCAGTAGCACCACTCAGAGAGTTGGCCATAGCCACCTGCAAGTTGATGATGGCCTGCTGCATCTGCTCAATGGTAGAGTTCAGGTTGTTGTAGACGGAAACGGCAGCGCTGACATCAACGCCAAACACTTCTGCCTTCTCAATCTGTTCCTTCAGCTTCACCGACTGATTGTAGATGGCCAGGTCGTCGAAATACTTATTCCACTCCTCAAGCTGGGGAACGGAGAAGAACTGCCAGTCAATATGATGGCCTTCACCTTCTTCAAGGAACGGCGACAGAGGATCAGCATCCTCACCAACGCCACGTCCGTGATTGTCACCACGATCGGTCACAGCCTCATCACGGCCGACGAAGCCTGGATAGACAGAGGGCTTGAAGGTGGGGTTCTCCTCGGAAGCCTGCAGACGATAGACGTTATTGCCCTGGCTGACTACCTGCCAATAGATATTGGCCTGCGAACCACGGTCGGTATACATCTGTGTCTCATTGTCAAAGAAGGCCAGCTGCCAACTGTTGGTGTAGAGGTTGAAGTCGTTCAGCAACAGACAAGCATCCTCAAGAGTCTTACCCTCGGGCAGAGTGAAACGCACGGCCAAAGGCGTCTCATGGAGAGAAGCCTGGGTGGCCCAGTTACAGCCCTGAGAGAAATACTTACCAGCGCCTACATTGTAGAGCACATAGTATTTGCCTACCTCAAACGCAACGGGCGTCTTGTCAATGTCTGACACCGAGATGCCCAAGTCGCCGAAGATAGGCTGTACTTCTGGCTCAACGGGCTCGACGCGCTCGATGAGGTCAGCAGCACTTGCACACAGGCCAACCAGCCAAAGTGCGCTCAAAACGAGTAGTTTTGAAATCTTCATAAGCAATTGTAGTTAAAGTTAGTAAATAAAGAAGATATTTAAAATTTCCCAATTCTCCGCTTCTTGTTGTCATCGAAATAGGGCGTAAACTCACACTTGAGCAAACAATTCGGTGCAAAGTTAAACATTTTTTCAATAACTCATATCATTTTTCAAAGTTTTTTTCTCTTTTTCCCAAAATAGAGTGATCATAATGCTATTTAAGCAAGGCTTATTGCATGCAAATGCAGAACAGCATCACCCACACATATATTAATACATGCGCGCGAGGGACAATGAAAAATCTCAGAAGATGGAGATGATAATGGTTAACAAGAAGAAAGGAGCCTACGCACCTCACGGCGGGCCTGGCCAAGCCGATATTCCACGGCTTTGTAATCCTGCTGCAAGCAACGGGAGATTTCGCCCACCTTCATACCGCCATAGAGGTGAAGACGATAGACTTCGGCAACAGGCTCGGACAAATGATGAAGCCGCTGCTCAATATGGGCTATGGTTTCGCGGGCATAGACAGTGGGAAGGATGTCATCGTAACCCGTCAACTGGGCCTGCTGCTCATAAAGGTGTTGATAATAACGGCGGCGGTAGTGGTCGGTCACCAGATGACGCGCCATGGTATAAGCCAGGCTACCCAGGGTAGCCTCGGCAATGGGACGGCGGCCATCGGAAAGCAGGCGAAGGAACAACTCCTGCACCAAGTCCTCAGCAGCCATCACATCACCACCAAGACGGCTGCTCACAAAGGTGAGCAGCTCGTCGCGGTGCTGACGATAGTAGCGTTCTATGATGGAACAGTTATTCATTGACAACCGTTTCAATAGTACCGTCCTCACGGTAGAAGAGGCGCTGCACCTTCAGTGAGCGCAAGTGTGTGACGTCATTGGAGGGCACGCAATCATGATACAACAGATACCACTGTCCACGATACTCCACAATGCAATGATGGGTAGTCCAGCCAACGACCGGCTCGAGAATAACGCCCTGATAAGTAAAGGGGCCATAAGGATTGTCACCAATGGCATAGCAGAGATAATGGCTGTCGCCGGTGGAATAGCTGAAGTAGTACTTGCCACGGTATTTGTGCATCCAACTGGCCTCGAAGAAACGATGCGGGTCGCTGGCACGGAGCGGCTGGCCATCCTTATCAACAATGACGACAGGACGCGGAGCCTCAGTGAACTGCAACACATCGTCGCTCATAGCGGCAACGAAACTGGTCAGCGCAGGAGCGTCAGCAGGTGCATAGAGCTGGGTCTTCTTGTCGGAGGCATGACCGATATCGACCATACCAGCAGGAGCCGGTTTCGTGTCGGGTTGTTGCACAGGTGCGAAGGGAGCCTTCAAGGGCACATGCCACTGCAGCTGTCCCCCCCAGAGTCCACCATAGTAACAGTAGATGCGGCCGTCATCGTCCTTGAAGACGCAAGGGTCGATGCTATAGGCACCGCGGATGGGGTGCTCCTGGGGCACAAAGGGGCCTTCGGGGCGGTCAGCAATGGCCACACCAAGGTGGAACTCACCATTGTAGTCCTTGGCAGAGAAAACGAGGTAGTACTTGCCGTCCTTCTCCACAACGTCGCTGTCCCACATCTGTTTCTCCACCCAGGGCACCTGGTCCATGTCAAGGACGACACCGTGGTCGGTAGCGGGATCGGTCTCCACATTGTCAAAGGAAAGCACGTGATAGTCGCGCATCTGGAAGTGGCCACCATCATCGTCGAAAACGTTGTCACACTCGCGGTCATGCGAGGGATAGACGTACAGTCTGCCATTAAATACGTGGGCCGCGGGGTCGGCCATGTAATCGCTAGGGAAGAGGTACCTTGCTTTCATATCTTTTATACATTACTTATTATAAAGGTCAATAATCTTCTGGACAACGGGCTTCGCCTTGAACTCACGATCGAAGAGGAGGGGATAGCTGGTGCGGCCGGCGATAGGCCAGCCATTGAGCCACGAGCCACCGTCACTGACACCCCAGAGAGTGATACGCGAAATCTGGGCACGATGCTTGTAGTAGATATTAAAGAGATCCAGCCAGCGCTGCTCCAGCTCCTTGGCTTTGGCAACAGGAAGTCCATCAACATAGGGATTCAGCTTCTGCTGGTATTCGAAGTTCTGGGCAATGTCGGCACCGCCGAACTGCTCAGGACTGGGCAAGGCATTGATGTCGAGCTCGGTCACCATCACCTTCACGCCACAGGCAGCGAAGGCATCGATACTCTTCTCGTACTCTGCCAGATTAGGATAGTCAAGGCCATTATGGCTCTGCATGCCCACACCGTCAATGCGCAGGCCCTTGGCCTTCAGATTGCGCACTAAACGACACACGGCCTCGCGCTTGGCCTGACCTGACATGGAATAGTCGTTATAGTAAAGCTCGGCATCGGGATCGGCCTCATGGGCTGCACGGAAAGCTATCTCAATAAATTCCTCACCAAGCAGATTGTAGAAGGGCGACTTGCGGAAGGATCCGTCATCTTCAATGGCTTCGTTTACCACGTCCCAACCGTGAATCTGCCCCTTGTAGCGACCTACCACGGTCTTGATATGCTTGATAATGCGCTCCTTCAGCATCTCTTTCGAAGCAGGACTGGCACAATAGCCAGCGGTGAACATCCAGTCAGGAGCCTGCGAATGCCACACCAGGCAATGGCCGATGGCCTTCAGGTGATGCTTCTGGCAATAGCTTACGAACTTATCGGCAGCACGGAAGTCAAACATACCCTCGGCAGGTTGCAGCACCTCGCTCTTCATGCAGTTCTCGGCCGTGGCACAGTTGTAGTGCTGCTCCATCACCTTCGTGGCAGCCTGATCCTGCCCGTCGCTCTGCAACTGGTTGATGGCGGCGCCTATCAGGCAGTACTTCCCTACAGCATCTTTCAATCCTTGTTGGGCCATCGATGCCATTGGCATTATGGCCAGACACAAGGTTAACGTCCTAAAGATCTTACTCATGACTGCGGGCTATTATTTCTTTATTGATTTCATCAAGCTTCTCATCTGTAAGGGGATACTTATAAATGAGATAGCCAACAACAACAAGCAGAATGGCAGGGATAATCGTTGTGAACAGCAGGATGGCATTCTGTGCCGTTGTTGAATAATCATTCAGCTTAGGATAATAGGCATTTACAGGTGCGCTGATGAATGATGCCAGGAACACCACTACAAAAATGCTAAGCACAAGCTGCAGGCACTTGTTCGCCTTGAACTCCTGCCACATTTCACCGAATGAGACTGGCTTATCGGGTGTAGTGGTAATATTCTCCTTGCTGCCCATAAAGCAAAGCATCAGGAGGAAAAATCCGACGATAGCAAAAACACACGTTACAGTAAACCATGCCATGGGTTCGGTAGCCAAAGCTGACTCTTCACTGGCAAAGTTAAAGCCTATCCATCCCATCACCAAAGGAGTAATCCAACCAGCAATGGAGAAACCTGCCTTAAAGGCCACACCGGCAAGTGCGTTAACAGTGGCAGCAGGCCTATTGCCTGTACGATACTCAGCCTCGGTGATGACTTCAGGAACAAGGGCCCACATCAGAGAACCCACAAGGAGTCCCACTCCCGTCATAACCTTTGCAATCTGGACAAGCGTGTTATAATTAGCAACGTCAAAGAATTTGCCAATGGTGAACAGCACGGCAAAACCTATCAAACCTACGGTGAGAAGTGTATAGTACAGGCCCTTTTTGCCCAACCATTTCTTCAAAATCGGCATAGAAGGCAGGATGATGAAAGCGGGAATCGTACCAATAGCCATAAATGTAGCCTGATTCCAGTCAATGGCAGCATGTACGCACATGGCGAGCCCGATGGGGAAGCCAGCCTGAACAATAATCTGACCTAAATTGGCACAGACCATACGCGTAGAGGTCAGAATAAGTACCTCATCGTTATCACGGGTCATACTGGCCATGATTGAGCCGTACGGAATGTTCACTACTGAATAGATCATACTCAGCACGGTATAACTAAGAGCTGCATAGATCATCTTCACAGGCATAGACCATGTAGCTGCCTGAGGAAGCATCAACAGACAGGCGGCCACCGTAAGAGGGATACCTCCGTAAAGAAGATAAGTACGATACTTGCCTAACTTAGGATTTCGGTTGTCAATATAACGTCCCACTACAGGACTCCAGAAACAGTCGATAAGGCGAACCGTAAGAATCAGTCCGCTGACAAAGGCAGCATTGATTTTTAGAACCGTGGTAAGGTAAATCATCAAGTAGGTTGCCACTGTCTGAAAGATGAGGTTCTGGGCCAGATCACCAGAGCCAAAGCCGATACGCTGAAGCCAATTTAGTTTATAGAAGCCTTTGGCTTCCGTGGTAGCTACGTTTTGTGCCATTGTCAATTGTTTATTATAATTCTTAGTAGGTTTAAAGTGTTGCAAAGGTAACATTTTTTACTCAACTGAACATTTTTGGATGTCACATAAAGATTTCAATTTGTTTCATTTTACAAAAAAAATAGGAAATCGCAAGGTTTCATCGGGGTTTTTCCGTAATTTTGCATCATAAACACATTTTCATTCATGATGCGGAAAATACTGATTGCGATGGCCATGCTAGCATGCATGGCAATGACTCATGCCAAAGTAAGGCTGCCACAATTGTTCCAAAACGGTATGGTGCTTCAGCGCGAAGTTGACATACCCGTTTGGGGATGGGCTGACGTTGGCGAGCAGATTCGTGTGGAGCTAAGTGATGCAAAAGGAAAAGCGGCAAGCACAGCCGCCACCACAACAGATGACCAAGGACGATGGCGCGTCAATCTTCCCAAAAAGAAGATCAAGACGGGCGGTCCCTATGTGCTGACTGTTAGGAGCTTCCCCTCAGGGCAAGACAAGGAGGACGCATCCGGAAATCAGCAAATCGCCCTCACCGATGTTCAGGTTGGCGACGTATGGCTTTGCTCCGGCCAGTCAAACATCGACGTCACCATAGAGCGTGTCTATCCCTGGTACACAAAAGAAATAGACAGCTACGAAAATCCAAAGGTACGCCTGTTCAGGGTGCAGAATGAGACCAGCACCAGTGGTCCAAAGGACGACATACGCCCCACCAACATCAACTGGAAGCCACTGACCAAGCAAAATGCCTGGTTGTTCTCAGCCGTGGGCTACTTCCTGGGCAAGCGCATGCAGGAAGAGACAGGCATTCCCCAGGGCATCATTGTGAACAGCTGGGGAGGAACGCCCATTGAAGCCTGGGTCAGCGCTGATTCACTGAAGCAGGACTATCCTCTGCTGGTAGAAAAGACGCGCCTGTACAACAATCCCGATTTCATCAAAGCCCAACAGCAAGCCAATCAGCAGGCCGACCGTCAATGGAACATGCTGCTCGACGAACTTGACCCTGGCATGGAAAAGGTTGCAGGAGAGCCCGTGTTCACCTCGCTCAACTACGATGACTCAGCCTGGCCTACCGTCAGTCAGTG
Organism: uncultured Prevotellaceae bacterium; assembly: GCA_946541275.1. GTDB lineage: Bacteria > Bacteroidota > Bacteroidia > Bacteroidales > Bacteroidaceae > Prevotella. Next base: position 3,186 of record CAMNJH010000105.1, on the reverse strand, counting down.
GGAGAACAGGACATGGGCCATGAGTGCCTCCAGAAGATCGCCTGTCATCGGCAGCATCTGGCTGCGCCAGCACATTCACATAGACCAAGCACATGCCGGCCAGCCAGCCCGATTGCTGCTTGGCACTTTGTTCGACGCTGACCGCACCTACCTGAACGGCCATGAAATAGGCCGCACGTATTACCAATATCCTCCACGCCGCTACGACATTCCCGAGGGCATGCTGCGCGAGGGCGATAATGTCATCACCATACGCTTTATCAACAAATACGGTACGGCCCACTTCATCCCTGAGAAGTCCTACCTGCTGGCATTCGGTGATGATCGGCAAAGTCTGAATCCGCTTCCCAAGGACACCATTGCACTCAGCCCCATGTGGAAGCACCATAGCGGTGCGGAGATGCCCTCCTGCCCTAGTGGCGACGTATCCTTGCAAAACTTGCCTTCAACGCTCTATAACGCAGTGCTTCACCCAATGGTTCCTTTTGCCTTGGCCGGTGTAGTGTGGTATCAGGGAGAATCGAACACGGGTAATGCCCGCGACTATGCCCCCATGCTACGCAAACTGATGACAGGCTGGCGTAAGGATTTCCAACAGCCGCAACTGCCCTTCGTCATTGTCCAGCTGGCCAATTATATGGCTTGCGTGGAAAAGCCCCAGAACACAGGTTGGAGCCAGATTCGCGAGGCCCAACGCACCGTTGCACAGGCCGATCCCTATGCAGAATGTGTAGTCAACATCGACCTGGGCGAGACGGTCGACATCCACCCACTGCGAAAGAAAGAGGTGGCCGAACGTATCGGCCTCTGCCTGGACAGGCTAGTACTCGGAAAGAAGGTCAACTTGTTCCCACAGGTCCTGTCAGCCTCTGTTCAGGGTAAGGAGGTGAGGCTGCTCCTTGACCAGCCGTTGCGCCCTGGGGCCCTGAAGTATTTTGAACTGGCTGGCAGCGACGGACGCTTCCAGAATGTGGAGGCCTCGGCCGATGGGAACACCATCAGGCTCATGGCGCCCATGGACCAGCCTGTCACCATCCGCTATGCTTGGAAAGACAACCCGCTCGGCGTTGATGCCTACAGTCTGGACGGTCTTCCCCTGTCGCCTTTCGAGTGGGAAATAGGGAAATGATAGCAAATTTTCATTCTCTCTTTTTTGCATTCACCTATTTTTTTGTACCTTTGCACCCATGAATGCAACCATCAAGGATTTTGAGGTCATGGCACCCGTGGGTAGCCGTGAGTCATTGGCTGCCGCCATACAGGCAGGGGCCGACTCCGTCTATTTCGGCATCGGCAAGCTGAACATGCGTGCCGGATCAGCTTCGGCCTTCACCATCGACGATTTGAAGGAGATTGCCGCCACCTGCAGCGAGCACGGCATGAAGAGCTACCTCACCGTGAACACCATTATCTACGGTGAGGACATCCCCCTGATGCACGAAATCATTGACGCCGCCTGCCAGGCCAACATCAGCGCCATCATAGCCAGCGATGTGGCCGTGATGCAGTACTGTCGGCAGAAGGGCATGGAGATTCACCTAAGCACGCAACTGAACATCTCCAATATTGAGGCATTACGCTTCTATGCACAGTTTGCCGACGTGGTGGTGCTGGCCCGCGAACTGAACATAGAGCAGGTGGAGGCCATCCACCAGCAGATAGAAGAGCAGCACATCTGCGGTCCCAGCGGCGCTCCCGTCAGGATAGAGATGTTCTGCCATGGTGCCCTGTGCATGGCCATCAGCGGAAAGTGCTATATGAGCTTGCACGCCGCCAATCGCAGTGCCAATCGCGGCGAGTGCATACAAATCTGCCGGCGGTCATATACCGCCACCGATAACGAGACAGGTCATCAGCTGGAGATAGACAACAAGTATATCATGAGTCCGAAAGACCTGAAGACCATCCGCTTCATTGACCGTCTTATGCGTGCAGGCGTACGTGTATTTAAGATTGAAGGGCGCGCTCGCGGTCCCGAATACGTCTATCAGGTGGTTCAGTGCTACAAGGAAGCACTGCAGTCCGTTCTCGACGACACCTTCACCGAGGAGAAGAAAGACGCCTGGGACGAGCGGCTGGGACGCGTCTTCAACCGCGGATTCTGGGACGGCTACTACCAAGGACAGCTGATGGGTGAGTGGAACAAGAACTACGGCAGCAATGCCACCGAGCGCAAGGTGTACATAGGCCGTGGGGTGAAATACTTCTCCAAGCTCAATGTGGCAGAATTCACTGTGGAGGCCACGACCTTCAAGCTGGGCGACAAGCTGCTGGTGACTGGCCCCACCACGGGTGTCATGTACCTTACTGCCACCGAGATTCACGACAACGACGGCCATCCCGTCAGTGAGGCTCCTCAGGGGCAGCGTGTAGCCATCCCCGTCACGGGTAAAGTCCGCCCCAGCGACAAGCTGTTCAAACTGGAGCAGCAATCCGCCACATAGCTTTTAATACTTTTAGGCCTCCAAAGACTCAAAGGCCCCATAAACCCCATAAGAAAAATGACCATTAACGAACGACAAGACGAAATCATTGAGGAATTTCAGGACTTCGACGACTGGATGGACCGCTACCAGCTACTCATTGACCTGGGCAGCAGTCTGCCTCCCCTGGCCCCGGAATACAAGACTGAGAGCAACCTGATAGAAGGCTGCCAGAGCCGCGTTTGGCTGCAAGCCGACTATGAGAACGGGCTCATCCACTTCCAAGGTGAGAGCGACGCCCTCATCGTGAAAGGCATTGTCAGCCTGCTCATCCGCGTGCTCGACCAGCAGCGCCCTGACGACATCCTCCAGTCCGACCTCTACTTCATCGACCGCATAGGTCTGCGCGAACATCTCTCCCCCACCCGCTCCAATGGCCTTCTGGCCATGGTCAAGCAGATGCGCATGTATGCCCTGGCCTTTCAGGCTAAAGAATAATATTCCTAGAATTACTAGCCATTCTAGCCCATCTAGGACCCCTAGAGCATCTAGAACTTCTAGAAAAGAAGAACGACAATGGACAACGACTTCGACATACGCCAAGAGCGCTACGCCCCTCCCGTCAGCGGCGAAAAGGACTTTGAAAACGCGCTTCGCCCATTATCCTTCGGTGACTTCAGCGGTCAGCAGAAGGTGGTAGAGAACCTGCGGGTGTTTGTAGAGGCAGCCAAGTACCGTGGCGCGCCCCTTGACCCCACCCTGC
>CAMNJH010000104.1 GCA_946541275.1 uncultured Prevotellaceae bacterium | reverse complement strand
CCTTGATGGCGCGCGAGAACTTAGAGTTAGGATACTTGATGAAGTCGAACTTCCAGTCGCTGTTGTCCTTGCCGTTCAGGGTGTTACCTGTCTTCACGTCCTTCAGCTTCACGGTGCAGCCAATGTCGCCAGCGCAGAGCTGGTCCACCTGGATGCGGTTCGAGCCAGCGCAAGCATAAAGGGTGCCAATGCGCTCCTTCGAGCCGCGGTCGGCATTGCTCAGGTCGTCACCGCTCTTCACGGTGCCGCTCATCACTTTGAAATAGCTCACTTCACCAATGTGAGGCTCGATGCCAGTCTTGAAGAAATAGAGCGAGGTGGGACCTGCGGGATCAGTTGCGATTTCCTGACCGGCGGTGTTGCTGACCTTCGGCATCTCACTGACGAAGGGAACGACGTTGCCAAGGAACTCCATGAGGCGGCGCACGCCCATGTCCTTACCAGCGCAGACACAGAACACGGGGAAGATGCTGCGGGTGACGAGGCCCTTGCGAATACCTTCGCGCATCTCGTCTTCTGACAGGTCCTCCGTCTCAAAGAACTTCTCCATCAGGGCGTCGTCACCGGCGGCGGCGGCCTCGACCAGGGCGGCCTTCATTTCCTTGGCCTTGTCAAGCTGGTCAGCGGGGATGTCCTCAATGATGGGAGCGCCACCTTCGGGCTTCCATGAGTATTTCTTCATCAGCAGCACGTCGATGACGGCATTGAAGTCAGGACCTGTGGCGATGGGGTACTGAACAGGTACGCAGTTGGGACCATAGACCTCCTTCAGCTGGTGCAGGATCTGATCGAAATCGCAGTGCTCACGATCCAGCTGGTTCACCAGGAAAATAACGGGCTTATGCAGCTTGTCCGTGTTGCGGAAGGCATTCATGGTGCCCACCTCGGGACCATACTGGCCGTTGACCAGAATGAGGGCCTGATCGGTGACGTTCAAGGCGGTGATGGCGCCACCCACGAAGTCATCACTGCCCGGGCAGTCGATGATGTTCAGCTTCTTGCCGTTCCACTCAGTGTGGAAAACGGTTGAGAAGACCGAGTAGCCATACTCCTGCTCCACGGGGAAGTAGTCGCTCATGGTGTTTTTACCCTCTATGGTACCACGGCGCTTGATGATGCCAGCCTCGTAAACCATAGCTTCGGCAAGGGTCGTCTTGCCGCTACCCGCACTGCCGATGAGTGCAATGTTTTTGATCTCGTTTGTCTGATAAACTTTCATGTTGTAATATAGTTATTAGGTGTCTTGTTCAGCATCTTTCGCAAAAACGGCTCGAAATTACACATTTTTTGTCGAAATGCCAAGAAAAGTTTCGAAATATTAAGCAAATTTAGTACATTTGCACCTGAATTGATGTGTAAATGGCAGGATTATACCTACATATTCCATTTTGTAAGAGTCGTTGTGTGTATTGTGGTTTTTACTCGACCACCAGCTTGAACAGTCGCCAGCAGTATGTGGAAGCGCTGTGTATGGAGATGGAGTTGAGACCCTTTGCCACGTACCCTCACAAGGAGGAAACTAATGGCACCAGGGAAGTGATGGAAACCATCTACCTGGGTGGTGGCACACCTTCCCAACTGACGGTACAGCAGCTGGAAAGGCTGTTTGTCTCCATCTATAAAATATATAATGTGTCACCACAGGCAGAGCTCACCATAGAGTGTAATCCTGACGACGTCAGTCCCGCGTTTGCCGAGGCCATTGGGCAATTGCCTGTCAATCGTGTCAGCATGGGGGCTCAGACCTTTCAGGAACAGCGTCTGCACTTCCTGAGGCGCAGACACACCGCTGAGCAGGTGGGGCAGGCTGTGGAGAGACTGCGACAGGCGGGACTGCGTAACATCAGCATTGACCTGATATATGGTTTCCCCAATGAAACGATGGAAGAATGGAAGCAGGATGTGGACAGAGCCTTGTCGATGGAGGTCGAACATCTGTCAGCCTATGCCCTGAGCTACGAGGAGGGCACGCCACTCTTTCAGATGCTGGAGCGGGGCCAGGTGGAAGAACTGGATGAGGAACTGCAACGAGACATGTACTATTACTTGAAAGACAAACTGCAACAGGCTGGATATGAGCACTATGAGATTAGTAACTTTGCCAAGCCTGGATGCCGCTCACGCCATAATAGCTCCTACTGGAATCATACGCCTTACGTTGGGTTGGGGGCAGGTGCTCACAGCTTCGACGGACTCAACAGAAGCTGGAACACGGCCGATTTAAATGCTTACATGGATGCCATCAGGCAGGGTGGGGTGCCTGCCGAATCGGAGACGCTGGATGAGGTGACGCTCTACAACGACATTGTGATGACTGCCCTGCGAACATGCGAGGGGTTGGATATGAGCAGGCTTGCAGCAGATGAGCAGCGCTACTGCCTGAGTGAAGCCCGAAAGTATCTCAGCTGCGGATGGCTGCAGCAGGAGGGACGCCGTTTGCACCTGACCCGCCAGGGGCTGTTTGTCAGTGACAGGGTGATGGCCGACCTGATGAAATAGTTTTATAGGAAAGGCCGCAACAGGTGGGCAAACCAACCGCGGAACTTCTGCCATCGGGTTCGGAAGTCGTTCCATGTCTCGGGGGTGAGATAGACGCTCTGAAGCTTGTCGTTGTCAAACATGCGGTCAAGCTCTTGAGTGGTGGAGGCATCAACGATGACGGCGTTTTCTTCATAATCAAAGCGGAGGCTTCGGGCATCAAGATTGGTGCTGCCTATGGTACAGAAGCGTCCGTCCACCATCATAATCTTGGAGTGATGAAACCCAGGTTGGTAGAGCCATACGTGTGCGCCATGCTTCATCATGCGGTGCATGTTGTAGAAGGCACAGTCGGGCGTCAGGGGAATGTCACTCTTTGCCGAGATCATCAGCTCTACCTTGACCCCACGCTTGATAGCCTTCTTCAAAGCTTTGCTCACCGATGGGATGAGGGTGAAATAGGGGTTGATGATGCGTATGGAATCACGGGCGTCGTTGATGGCATTGACGTAGAAAAACCGTTCTGCGTCATTCTTTCCCAGCAGACGCCCGTCGGAGGTGCGTACGGTGCCGGGCTCGCGGTTGACGATGCCCACGAGCTTCTTGCCGCTGGTGCAGGTAGTGTCGGGCTTCAGCCCCGTAATCATGACGGAGTCGTTGGCACGGAAATAAACAGGGTCAGTCAGTTCTTCGCCAGTTACCTTTTTCCATGACCGGACGAAGATGGCCTGCAGCTGGTTGACAGCACCGCCTTCTATGCGGCAGTGCATGTCGCGCCAGGCACCTACCTGCTCGGTACCCTTGATGTAGTAGTCGGCCACGTTCATGCCGCCTGTATAGGCCACGTTCCCGTCGATAACCACTATCTTGCGGTGGTCACGAGGCCAGATGTGATTCACCCAGGGAAAACGGATGGGGTCGAACTCATAGATTTCTACGCTGTCGTTGCGCAGCGACTGCACATGGCTCTTGCGCAGCGGCTGGTTGTTGGAGTCGTTGCCAAAGCCATCGAACAAAGCACGTACTTCCACGCCCTCTTTGCGTTTCTCGCGTAGCAGGTCAAAGAGCAAGGAGGCAATACTGTCGTTGCGGAAGTTGAAGTATTCCAAGTGAATGCTTTGGCGGGCCTGACGAATAGCTTCAAACATGTCATCGAACTTCTCCTGTCCGGAGAAGAGCAGGGTGACTTTATTGTCATCGGTAAACTCGATGCCATAGTCCCTGAGCTGACTCACGATGAGTGAATCAGAAGTCTGGGCTGCAGCCCTGCAGAGGGACAAAAGGCAAATGAATACAGAGACGAGAGCTCTCATTTGCGGTACCTAAGTCTGTAGTCAGAAGGTGCGATGCCTAAGCGCTCCTTGAAGAGGCTGATGAAATGTTCGGCAGTGGCGAAGCCAATGTTGTTGGCCAGCTGACTCATATTGATATTGGTGCGTTGCAGGAGGATACAAGCATGCTTCAGGCGCAGGTCGCGCACCACTTCGGCAGGCGTCTTGCCGGTGATGTCGCGCACCTTTTGGAAGAAGGGCTTCATACCCATTCCCATGGAGGCTGCCATCTCTTCCAGATTGATGGGGCCACGGCTCATGTTCTGCTGCACATACTGCTCAATACTGTCGATGAGCTGCTGGTCGACGGCGTCGTTCATGATGAAGCTGTCAGAACCGCCTTCGTAGGTGAAGTCGTATTTCTGATTCTCATCATTGGAACCTTCCTGAATCTTGGCACTGGCATCTGCGTTCTGGTCGGTGCCGTGCGAACGGATGGATTTAAGCTCGAGCGACTTGATTTGTTCGTCCTCGACTATCGAGTCAGACAGCATGATGGCACTGGCCGACATGCTCTCGGTGGCTGTAGTCATGCTGGAGTTATGACTCTCCAACAAGCGGGTCTCGGCTCCTTCAATGAGGTTGTTGGTGGCATCGAAAGCTTCAATGCCCAGCAGCTTGTTGAAGCGCATGGCTGCCTCGCGCACGTTGAACGGCTTTGACATGTAGTCATCGGCAGAGAGGGTGATGCCTTGGCTCATCATCTCGTTGGGGCTGAGCTTCGTGTCGGTGAGCAGGACAAACTTAATCTTGTTCAGCTTCGGGTTCATCTTAATGCTGTTGCACAGCTCGGTGCCAGTCATTCCTTGCATGTCCTGCTTGCACACTACTATGTCGGGGATGAGAGCCTCCATGTCGTGCATAGCCTTCTTGGTGTCGTTATAGGGATGGAACGTGTAGACGTGCTTCAATCGTAGGCTGACGAACTTCAGGAAGTCCATGCTGTCGTCGATAAACACGATGTGGAACTTCGACATGGGCGATTCCGTGTGCTTATGGATCTCTGAGGTGAGTTCTTCGTTGAAGAATTCGGGCAGGTCCATGCCACCACTGTTGTTCAGCTCATAGTTGCGGTTGACATTCTTCCTGGCTTTCTCTTCAGGATGCTCCAGCTGCATTTGCATGTCGCTGACACGGGTAATGATTTGCAGCATCTGTGTGTGTAGCGCGTTGAGCTGGTCGCGCTCTTCGGGTGTTCCTTCGCGCTCAGCCAGATTCATAATAATTGACGTCATGCGCGACATGGGCTGGCGCAGCTCGTCGCTGGCGGCCTTGATGTCCTCACGTTGCTGCATCAGATCGGTGATGATGGCATTCTTGCGGCGCCATATGCTGCGTAACTGCTCAATACCGATTTTCCACAGGTAAACGGTAGTGACGATGACGATAATATAGAAGACTATCATCCACCATTGGAGATACCATGGCTTGGCAATGATGATTTCCAGTACACGCTCATTCTCACTGATGTTACCTTCTTCGCTGATTGCCTTCACATGCAGATAGTATTTGCCACTTGACAGATTCTCGAAGGTGACTCCATGTTTCATGGGGTCGCCGTTCCGCCAGTCGTTGTCAAGGTTTTCCATCCAGTACATAAACTGCAGGCGCTCGCTCTGGTTGTAGTTGCCAGCAGCAAACTTGATGGTAAAGGTGTTCTGGTCGCTCTGAAGCCGGACAGTCTTACTCTCGTTCAGGGCTTGTCGCAGAATGATGTTCCCATCATACGAATGGCCGGTGTGCACCTCTTCTTCGCCAATGAAGAATTGGGTCAGCATCACCGTGGGCAGGGCTGTGCTCTCGCCCTCTGTGCGTTTACGCATCTTGCTCACACCATAAATGCCACCCATCTCCACATTTCCATCGGTTAGTGTGAGGATGGCGCCCACGTTGAACTCGTCGCTCTGAAGACCGTCAGCGTTGGAGTAGTTGTAAAGACTATAGAGGTAGTTGCTGTTCTCATGGTTGCGCTGAATGACGATGCGGCTGACGCCCGACGTCGTGGTAATCCAGATGTTGTGGTTCTTGTCTTCGGCAATACCACATACGTTGTTGTTGCATAGGCCCTGTTTCTCTGTGAGGTAGTCAATATCATCGGTGGCCATATTGAACACGTTGATGCCTTCTCGAGTTCCTATCCAGATGAGTCCACGCGAGTCCTCGTAAACCTGAGTCACATAGTTGTTCGTGAACTTCTTCAAGTTAGAGGCATTTCCCATGAAGTGCTGGGGTTCAGATGAGGTGAGGTCGAGCACAACCAGTCCCTCGGAAGTTCCCACCAGCATGCGGTTACCCGAAGCTGATGACAGGGAGGTGATGGAGTTCGTGCGCAGTTTCTTGTTCTCCTTTGAATAGTTAGAGAACAGTTCCTGCCTCAAGTTGAAAACCTGCAATCCGCCGTCGGTTGCCACCCAGAGGTTTCCGTTCTTGTCGGTGCACAGTGCATTGATGTGGTCATTGATGACCGTACTGCGCAGGCTGTCGCTGTTGGTGGAGTAGATGTGCACCATTCCGTTCTTGATACGGGTCAGTCCGTTCTGCTTGGAGCCTACCCACAGGCTTCCATCAGGCGTGTAGGCCATGGCCGATACCTTTTGACTGGCCAGTCTGAAGTCATAATCCAGTATGCCATCATCACTAGTGCCATAATAGACATGGCCGGCGCTATCCTGTGCCAGGGCCGTGATATCGCCAATATGTTTCGACTCAAATTTGTAGATGTTCTCACCGTAATAAGCCACGCCCGATCTGGAAGTTCCTACCCACAGCAGGTTGCTGTTGTCCACATAGACACTTTGGATGGACTTTGACTGTACCACGCGCTGATAATACCCCATGGTGCTCAGCTCCACCTTTTCCATTTCGTGAGTATTCAGGTTGGCCTTCAACAGTCCGTGCTGGCTAGTGGCCAGCCAGACGTTGCCATTCCTGTCGGCGGCCATCGAGTTGATGCTGTTATCAACCGTCACGCTGGTCAGTCCCAGTTGGTCACCAATGGAAGTGTCCCATCGGTTGGCCTGCTTGTTGTAGACAAAGAGGGTGCCTTGTCCGTAGAGCCAGATATTGTCGAGCGGGTCGGCAAAGACCTTCAGCGTGCTGGAATTACGCAGGTGAAGTTTGGCAATCTCGTCATTGCGCCAGGGGATGGCCTGCTGGCGGAAGACGTTACAGCACACGATACGTCCGTCCTTGTACACGATGACAGCGCCGTCACGACATTCGCCTATGGAGCAGATTTCACCCTCGGGGATGGCGTAGGCACTCGAAGTGTAACCGAATTCATAGTTGAGCGTCTGCTGCATACTGTAGCAGACGATGCCCTTTGAGGGGATATATCCCCATAGGTTCTTCTTGCTGTCGATATAGATGATTTCAGGCATTTCCGTGATACCCAGACGAGCGAACAACTGCGGCATGTCGCGTTCGAAGCTTTCGTTTTGCGGATGGTAGATGCAGTAGCCGGCTGCCGTCTTCACCCACAGCTCACCGCCCAGGGCTTCCTGAATGGAAATGATATAGCTGTCGGGCAGCGACGAACCGTCCTGAGAGTCTGTCTGGTAGTGCGTGAACATGTAGCCGTCATAGCGGTACAGACCTGCAGGCGTTCCAAACCACATAAACCCCTTGCTGTCCTTGAGTATACAGTTTATCTGGCTCGATGTCAGTCCATGGCGCGCCCCCAGCGTCTTGAAGATGTTTTGTGCTGTGACCTGGACTGTACAGAAAACGGCCATCAATAGTGCCAGCGTAATAACGAAATTCTTCCTCATATCTCAAAATGCTTCATGCATAATTCTGGTTAATCATCTTAGTCGCCCCCCAGGGCTCATCCATCTCTTTACTCATCATATCATGCAGGAATAGTGGTCAACCACTCCCACCAGCCGGTTCTGCCCGTCGGTCACCAGCACGGAATGTATCTTGTACGTCTGCATGATACGTTGTATTTCGGTAATCTTCACGTCAGTCCTGACGGTCTTAGGCTGTCGCGTCATGATGTCACTCACGGCGTGGTCGAAGAACTGGGCATGCCATCTCTCAATGGCCCTGCGAATGTCACCATCGGTGATGATGCCTACTATCCGTCCTTCCTCCTCGGCCACGCCCAGACCCAGCTTGCCTTCGCTCACCAGCATGATGGCCTGACCGAGTTTCATTTCGGGTGCAAACACGGGCAGGTCGTGGGTGCGCATGACGTCGGCAGCCGTGGTCAGCAGTCGCTTTCCCAGTTCTCCACCAGGATGGAAATGGGCAAAATCCTGAGGCTTGAAGTGGCGCTTCTGCATCAGTGCAATAGCCAGGGCGTCGCCCATGGCCAGGGTGGCCGTGGTGGAACTGGTGGGAGCCAGGTTCAGGGGGCATGCCTCGCGCTCCACACTGATGTTCAGGTGGCAAGTGGAATATTTGGCCAGCAGCGATGCAGGGTTGCCCGTCATGCCCACTATTGGGATATGCTCGTGAAGGACCATCGGGATGAAGCGCAGCAGCTCGTCCGTCTGGCCGGAGTTGGAAATGGCCAGCACCACGTCGCCCGGCATCATGACGCCCAGGTCGCCGTGGTACACATCGAGCGGGTTGACAAAGAAGGAAGGAGTGCCTGTCGATGAGAATGTGGCGGCTATCTTGGCTCCTATATGTCCACTCTTCCCCACACCGGTCACTATGATTTTTCCGGTGCAACGCAGCATCAGTTCCACAGCCTTGTCGAACTGTTCGTCCATTTTCGGGATGAGTCCCAGCAGCGCCTCTGCCTCATCGCGAATAGCCTGTATGCCATACTCCCTTGTTGTCATGCCATCAGTTGTTTAATGACCCCCTCCAGCTTGTCCAGCTCCAGCATGTTGGCAGCGTCGCTCAATGCCTGGTCTGGGGTGGGGTGCACCTCAAAGAAAAAGCCTGTGGCCCCGAAGGCCTTGGCAGCCAGCGCCATGGCGGGCACGAAGCGCCGGTCGCCTCCCGTCGTCGTGCCGTTCTCTCCGCCGGGGCGTTGCACGCTGTGCGTGCAGTCCATCACCACGGTGGGCACTATCTGCAGCATGTCGCTGATGTTTCTGAAGTCAACCACCAGGTTGCCGTAGCCCATCATGTTGCCGCGTTCCGTCAGCCACACCTCGGTGGCACCGGCGCTGAGCGCTTTCTCCACGGGGAAGCGCATGTCCTTGCCGCTCAGGAACTGAGCCTTCTTGATGTTCACCGTGCGGCCTGTCCGGGCAGCAGCCACCAGCAGGTCGGTCTGGCGGCACAGGAAGGCAGGAATCTGCAGCACGTCGCACACCTCAGCTGCCTGTTCGGCCTGCCAAGCCTCGTGAATGTCGGTCAGCAGGCGCAGTCCGTGCTTCCGCTTCACCCGGTCGAGCATCTCGAGTCCGCGCTCCAGTCCCGGGCCACGGAACGAGTGGATTGACGTGCGGTTGGCCTTGTCAAACGAGGCCTTGAAAATGATGTCAGTACCCCATCTGTCATTGATGGCTACCAGCTCAGTAGCCACCCTGTCGAGCAGCTCGGCCGACTCTATCACGCAGGGTCCGGCTATCAGTGTTATGCCCTGTCTCGCCATTTCTTCCTTTGGTTTTGGTGTGCAAAGGTAATCATTTAGTTTGAAACAAACAAAAATTCATCAAGAAAAAGCAGCATACCTATATGATAAGGTGATGATTTGAGGGGATAGGAGATGTTTCCTGATAGAATAAGAAGTAAGTAGAGAGCTGGCGCCGTGAGTGTCGCTTTCCCTGTTCAGGTTCCTGTAATCCGTGTAATCGGTGTAATCGGTGTAATCGGTGTAATCAATGTAATCCGTGTAATCAATGTAATCTTTGTAATCGGTGTAAACTGGGTAGGGTAGGCGATCAAGGGGCGGGAATGAGGCTAGCGCACGAGTAGGTCAACTGCTATATCATTGCCTTCTTTTTTTGTTGACTACTGTTTGTTTGCCGTGTCAATTGTACCAATGTTTATGTGTCGCCAGACAGGTGATCTTTGGTTCATATTAATTATATTAATTGAAAAAGGTAGGGAAAAGAAAGGATGAGGTAACACTTTGAGGCAAAAAGGGGATTTCTTAGGATGCTTTTATTCTAAAAGCTGGTCCTCACCGCTTAAAAGCTGGTCCTCACCACTTAAAAGCTGGTCCTCACCGCTTTTTTCTTCAAAAAAGTTTGGCTATTCAAAATAA
>CAMNJH010000103.1 GCA_946541275.1 uncultured Prevotellaceae bacterium | reverse complement strand
TGGACGAGCTGAACGACTATGCCCGCATCAGCGGCTCGCCCCTGATGAACCGCATTTGCATCTGGCACGCCCTGAACCAGCGTGCCATTGCCCGCCGCTTTGCTCAGGAGATAGGCAAGAAGTATGAGGATTTGAACCTCATCATCTGCCACCTGGGCGGAGGCATCAGCGTGGCAGCCCACGACCACGGAAGGGCCGTGGATGCCAACAACGCCCTTGACGGCGAAGGGCCCTTCTCGCCCGAGCGTGCCGGCAGCCTGCCCGCCGCCGACTTGATTCGCCTCTGCTTCAGCGGCAAGTACACGGAGAAGCAGCTGCTGAAGCGCATTGCAGGCAAGGCCGGACTGAACGCCCACCTGGGCACGGCCAACGTGAAAGAGATTGAACAACGCATACGCGACTACGGCGACACCCACGCCGAACTGGTTCTGAACGCCATGATTTACCACGTGGCAAAAAACATAGTGGGCCTTGGCGCAGTGTTCTGCGGCAAGGTCGATGCCATCCTCCTCACGGGAGGATTGGCGCGGTCAGAATACGTCATCAGCCGGCTGCGCAAGCGGATAGAGTTCCTAGCCCCCACCTACTGCTTCCCTGGTGAAGACGAAATGGAGGCCCTGGCGCTGAATGCACTGGCTGTTCTACGAGGACAACGCTCTGTGTCAGAATACGACTGATTTGTGTTCAAAACAGTGCAATCACTGTCGTAAAACGGAAGTATTGGTAAATATAGACATCATTTGTCGCTAATTGTGTAGCGATATTTGAAAAAAAATGGTGATATTTGCACACCAAATATTATATGCTTATGGCCTACTTAACTAAAAAAGACCAGATGCGGTACATTGAATTCGGCAGCTTCACCGTCGACCTGACTGAGGGTGACGTGTTGCTGCTTGATCCAGTGAATGACCTCACACCGCTTTTCCCCCTCAAATCATCCACTACGCTGATAGCTATCTGCTTTGGTGGAACACAAAAACTAACATGTGATGGCCATGAGATTGAGATTTGTCCCGGCAACATACTCGTCACCCCATCCAAGAGAAGGGTTTTAGCTGGAGATCATAGTAAGGATTTTGAGTGCAAAGTACTGTGCATCAGTGACCATGTGGCCAGAGGATTGCTTCGTGACAAGGTTAACTACTGGCACAACGAGAGCAACTACAACCAAGCGAAGTTGTTGGAGATGTCAGAGTTTTACAAGGAGGATTTTCCCGTCTACTTTAGGCTGATCCACTCCAAGCTGAAGCCGAACTATCAGTCAGCCCCCTATGAGATTCTGTTGGCCCTGCTGCGCGCCTTCCTGCTGGAGGTGCACACGATTATTGAGAGTAGCAATGGCACCAGCTGTGTGCAAAGACTTTCGCAGGGTAAGCTGCTGTTCAACCGTTTTCTCAGTCTTGTATCCGGAAGCAAAGTCAAGCGCCAGCCCATCACCTTCTATGCAGGCCAGCTGGCCATCACCCCAAAGTACCTCACCATGCTCTGCCTGAAGTACTCTAACAAGACGGCTTCGGAATGGGTGGCCCAGTACACGGTGGAGGAGATACGCTTCTACCTGAAGAGTACCGACCTGAGCATCAAGGAGATTTCCGCACTGATGGGCTTCTCAAACATGAGCCATTTCGGTTCCTACGTTCGCAAGCATTTCGGTGTGTCGCCCAGCGAGTACCGGTACAGCAAAAAGAACTAAGGAAAATTTTGGTTTTTCGCTTTCTTCTTTGTAACTTTGCGCCAAATTACGCTCGAAGCTGATGAAGAAAGTCTTCAAGTGGATAGGGATTGTGCTGCTCAGTCCTGTTCTGCTGTTCCTTATCCTGGCAGCCCTGCTCTATGTGCCCCCCATCCAGAACTGGGTAGTGCAGAAGGTGGTTGCATACGCCTCCGAGCAGACGGGCATGCACATCAGCGTGGAGCATGTGGACATGGACTTCCCCCTGGACCTGGGCATCGACGGCGTGCTGATTACCCAACCTGCTGATGGCCAGCCTGCTGACACCATTGCCCATATCCGGCGGGCCGTGGCCGACGTACGGCTGTGGCCCCTGCTCAGCGGCAACATCATCCTGGATGCCCTGGAGCTGAACGATGCCAAGCTGAACACCCTCGACTTCATTGGCGACCTGCGCCTGCAGGGAACCATCGGCCAGCTGTCGTTCACCTCACCCGGCATTGACACTGGCAAGATGACCATGGAGCTGCGCTCCCCCCGCATGAGCAACACCCAGCTCAATGTCTTCATGAGCGACACGGCAGCGGTCGACACGTCGACCGTGGGCTGGCACATCCGCTTCGACCGTTTTGATTTCGAGAAGACCTGTCTGAACATCATCATGGACTCGGCGGCCGTGTTCAATCCGCCGGCCACGCGCATCAGCGCCCAGCTGCACGAGGCCCGCATCAGCGATGCCGACATCCACCTGGGCCTGGCCCGCTTTGCCTTCGGCAAGATCGACTGGCAGCAGGGAGCACTCAGCTATAACGACTTGCTGTCACTGAGCAGCATGTCGCTTTCCATCGATTCGCTCTATTCCTACGGCGATGACCTCCGACTGGCCATCAGCCAAGGCAGCATGCGGGAAGACAGCACCGGCCTGGAGCTGACCGAGCTGTATGGAGGCATCGACATGAACGGCGAAAGGCTGATGGTGAACCACTTCGTGGCCAACACGCCCCACTCGCATCTGGCTGCTGACGCACGGCTGAACTTCAGCAGTCTGCTGGAGGAAGGCGGCACTGCACAGTCGTTCCATAACATCGTCGACCTGGAAGCCTCGCTGGGCAAGGACGACGTGCAGCGGTTCATGCCCAGCATGCCCACGTCGCTATGGCCCGATATGCCCCTGGCCTTGCGGGCCAGGATGGACGGCAATGCGGCCACGATGAACGTGGAGCGACTCAGCCTGGTGCTGCCCACCGTGGTCCAGGCCGAAGCCAGCGGGCAGGTGGGTAACCTGGCTGACTTCGACCACCTGCTGGCCCAGCTCGACGTGAAGGCCGAAGCCCTCAGCCTGGACCCACTGCTGAAGCACTTCGGGCTGCCTGCTGACTACAGCATTCCAAAGGGGCTCAGGCTGGAAGGCAGCGTGGGTGCCGACGGACAGGAATACAGCGCCAACCTGACGGCCCGCGACGGCATGGGCTCGGCCCGACTGAAAGGCAAGGCCAACATGCAGTCGCCACTCATCACTTACAATGCCGACATCGCCGTCGACCGCCTGAACCTGCGCCGCTTCATGCCACGTGACTCCATAGGCCTCATCAGCGCCGATGTGCAGCTGAAAGGCAGAGGCCTGGACGTCTTCGACCATGCCACCCACATGGAAGCCGACGTGCAACTGCACAGTCTGCACTATGGCAGCTGGCTGCTGGACAGCATCCAGGCCACGGCCAACATCAGCAGCGACCACGCCCTCATCAGCGCCACCAGCGCCAACGCCCTGCTGGGCGGACAGATAGAGGCCGACGTGCTGCTGGCCTCCAGCCAGGTGAAGGGAACCGTCGAGGCCCAGCTGGAGCACATCGACATGCAGGCGCTGGGCATCACCGAAGCCCCCATGGTCATGGGCTTGAGCGGAAGCGCCGAGCTGGACAGCGACCTGAAGCTGGGCCACCGCGTCTCGCTTCTCGCGAACAATATTTATATGCGCGATACGGTGAGCACCCTGCACTCTGAGAAGCTGGGACTGCTGCTCAAGACGGGCCAGGACACCACCGTGGTGCGCGTACAGAGCGGCGACTTCATTGTGAAATTCGACAGCCGGGAAAACTACGAGCAGCTGCTGGGCCGCCTGTCCACCCTGGCCGACTCCATCCAGCAGCAAATCAGCAGCCGCACCATTGACCAGCCCCAGCTGAAGCAGCTGCTGCCCACTGGCAAGTTGTACGTCACCAGCCAGAACGACAACCCCATTGCCGACTTCCTGCGCACCTCCACCGGCATCAGCTTCAAGAACCTGCACGTGGACCTCACCACATCACCCGCCACAGGCGTCAATGGCCAGAGCTACCTGCTGGGGCTGAACACGGGCTCCATGCGGGTTGACACGCTGCGCCTGTCGCTGGTGGAGAAAAGCCACGGGCTGACCTTCAACGGACAGGCCACCAACAACCGCAAGAACCCGTCGGGAGCTTTCAACGTGCTCTTCGACGGACTGCTGCAGCAGCACGGCGCCAGCTTTGGAGTGCGCTATTTTGACGAACAGGACCGCCTGAACATCCGCCTCGGAGCGAAGGCAGAGATGGTGGCCATTCCCGGCCCCGACGGGCTGTCGGGCACCTCGGGGCTGCGCTTCCAGCTCATCCCCAGCCGCCCCACGTTGGGCTATAAGGAGTTCGCCCTCAATGCCGACAACTTCCTGCTGCTGCACGAGAACCTGAAGATGGAGGCCAACGTAGCCTTGCAGGCCGACGATGGTACCCGCATCGAGCTCTACACAGCCCAGCAGGACTCCACCCTGCTGCAGGACTTCACCATCAGCACCCGCCGTCTGGACCTGCACGAACTGACCAGCGGCATCACCATGCTGCCCAAGCTGGCCGGCATACTGGAGGGCGACTACCACCTGACGATGGACCAGCAGCACAACATCTCGGTGGCCAGCGACATGCAGATACAGCAGATGGCCTACGAAGGCAGTCCCATCGGCAACCTGGGCAGTGAGTTCGTCTATCTGCTGCGCGAGGACGACACCCATGTGGTCGACGCCGCGCTGTCACTGGACGACGAGCCCATAGGCACCCTGCGGGGCAGCTATTTCAACGGCAAGCGGCTGGATGCCACCGTCGAGCTGACCAGCATGCCTCTCTCCATCGTCAATGGCTTCATGCCCGACCAGCTGCTGGGATTCGAGGGTAAGGCCAACGGCACGCTCGACGTGAAGGGTCCGCTGTCTGAGCTGCTCATCAACGGCGAGCTGCGCTTCACCGACGGCTATCTGGTGAGCAACCCCTACGGCATGCGCATGCGCTTTGGCGACAAGCCCGTGAAGGCCGTCGACTCGAAACTGCTGTTCGAGGACTTTGCCCTCTATTCCTACAACAACAATCCGCTCAACATCAACGGCAGCGTAGACCTGAACGGCAGCGGAACCGATGCCGTCAACCTGCGCCTGCGGTCCAGCAATCTGCAGCTCATCAATGCCAAGCAGAAGAAGGAGTCAGTGGCCTACGGCCGCATGTTCGTCAACTTCTTCGCCCGTCTGAGCGGCAACCTGGACCAGCTGATGATGCGTGGCCGGCTGGACGTGCTGGGCACCACCGACTTGAACTACATCCTGCTCGACTCACCCCTGAGCACCGACAACCAGATGGACGAGCTGGTGCGCTTCACCGACTTCAGTGATACCACGCTGACCGTGGTGCAACGCCCCGAGACCGACGCCCTGGACCTGGACATGCAGCTCAACATCGACCAGGGCGCCCACGTACGCTGCGCCCTGAATGCCGAACAGACCAACTATGTTGACCTGCTGGGTGGCGGCGACCTGCGCCTGAAGATGAACGCTGAAGGAATGCAACTGAACGGCCGCTACACCATAGGCAGCGGCACCATGAAGTACTCACTGCCCGTCATCCCCCTGAAGACGTTCACCATTCAGGACGGCAGCTACGTGGAGTTCACCGGACAGGCCGACAACCCCACGCTGAACATCACAGCCACTGAGCGCAACCGCGCCTCCGTGGGCAACGAGGACGGACAGACGCGCACCGTCATCTTCGACTGCGGAGTGGTCATCACCCGCACCCTGGCCGACATGGGACTGCAGTTCACCATCTCAGCCCCCGAGGACGGACAGATGCAGAGCGAGCTGGCGTCGATGTCGGTTGAGCAGCGCGGCAAGCTGGCCGTCACCATGCTCACCACGGGCATGTATCTGGCCGACGGCAACACCAGCGCCTTCTCCATGAACGCAGCTCTCAGTTCGTTCCTGCAGAGCGAAATCAACAATATCACCGCCGGCGCACTGAAGACCGTCGACCTGCAGCTGGGCCTGGACAACACCACCGATGCCAGCGGACAGACCCGCACGGACTACAGCTTCCGCTTTGCCAAGCGCTTCTGGAACAACCGCCTCAATGTGCAGATAGGCGGAAAGGTATCGTCGGGCGCCGAGCTGGAGGGTCAGCAGCAGTCGTTCTTCGACAATGTCAGCATGGAATACCGCCTCTCACCCACCAGCAACCAGTATGTGAAGCTGTTCTACAAGCAGAACGTGTACGACTGGCTGGAAGGCTACACAGGCGAATATGGCGCTGGCTTCATCTGGAAGCGCAAGCTGGACAAGCTGACCGACATCTTCCGCAGCTCCTCATCACTCAATGACAGACAGCGAATACTCAACTACCAAGGGCGCCAGCGGCCCGACTCCATACAACCAAGGCCCACCCATGAATAATCGCAGAACTACATACCCCGACAGCAGCAGGCGAATGAAGAACGGCTCGTTCCTCATTCCTCATTGCTCATCCCTCATTGCTCATTGCTCATCCCTCATTGCTCATTTCTCATTCCTCATTTTCCTTGCCTCCTGCTCCACCACCAGCCACATACCCGATGACGACCAGCTCTTCATCGGCCTGGAGAAGATAGCCTACCCCGACCTGACCAACGACGAGCACGCCCAGCAGACGGTGGTGGAACTGGAGGCCGCACTGGCCACCGCCCCCAATGGCGCCCTGTTTGGCTCCAGCTATCATCGCACGCCATTCCCCTATCGGCTGTGGATATGGAACGCCACCGAGGGCTCGAACAGCGTCTTTATGAAATGGCTCAACCGCTCCGTGGGCAAGGCGCCCGTGCTGATGAGCCAGGTGAACCCCGCCCTGCGCGCTCAGGTGGCCCGCCAGGTGCTGCGCTCCAACGGCTATCTGCACGGCGACGTCAGCTATGCCGAGGTACCCCAGAAGAACAAGAAGAAAGCAAAGATAGCCTACACCGTACGCATGGACTCGCTGTTCCGTGTTGACACCATCAGCTATGTGGGCTTCCCCAGGGCCATGCAGCACCTCATCGACTCCACGCGTGCTGAGAGCAGCCTTCCCGCAGGAGCCCCCTTCTGCGTGTCACTGCTCGATGCCGAACGCTCGCGCCTGAGCCAGCTGTTCCGCAACAATGGCTTCTATTACTTCCAGCCCAGCTACGCCACCTTCCTGGCCGACACCTTCGCCACAGCCAACCATGCACAGCTGCGACTGCAGATGGCCGACTCGCTGCCCTCTGAGGCCCTGCGCCCCTGGCACATAGGCACCACCAGCGTGCAGCTGCGCCGTTCGCGCATGGAGCAGCCCGACACCGCCATCAACCGTCGCTTCCTGAACGTATCGTTCCACGGCAAACATCCCCCCATCCGTGCCGGCGTGGTGCTGCGCAACATGAAGCTGCGCCCCCGCCGCCTGTTCAGCTATGCTGACTATCAGGAGTCCATGCAGAAGGTGAACGCCATGGGCGTGTTCAGCACCGTCGACTTCCGGTTCACCCCTCGCCAGGACTTGCAGTCCGGCCATCAGGCCGCAGCCACGGGCGACACGCTCGACATGCTGCTGAACTGCGTCTTCGACAAGCCCTACGACTTCTATATTGAGACGAACTTCGTCAACCGAACCATTGGCCGGCTGGGCCCTGAGCTGAAGATAGGCCTGACGCGCCGCAATGCCTTCCGTGGCGGCGAGAAACTGGACATCAACCTGCACGGAGCCTATGAATGGGAGACCAGCAGCAAGGGGTCCGACATGAACTCCTACCAGTATGGTGCCGATGCAGCCATTGAGTTCCCCAGGACCCTGTTCCCCCGTTTTACGCGCAAAATAGCCAACGCCCCACGCCGTACCCGCCGCAGGTTCTACTCCACCCCGACAACCATTGCCAAGGTGTCAACCGACGTCGTCCGCCGCCCCAGCTACTACAAGATGCACATCGTCAGCGGCGAGTGGACCTACCACTGGCAGCCATCACCCACCAGCCGCCACGAGCTGTCACCGCTCACCCTGAAATACCAGTTCATGAACAGCTCCACAGAGCGCTTTGAAACGCTGATGAATACAAATCCCTACCTGTCAGCCACCATGAGCGACTATTTCATTCCCAAGATGCGCTACACCTATACCTACACGTCGCCCCCCGACCAGCACCATCCCATACGCTGGGAGACCACGGTTGAAGAGGCAGGCAACGTGACTGCCCTCTACGACGTGCTGGTACAGGGAAACAGCTGGAACCAGAAAGAGAAAACGCTGTTCAAGAACCCCTATTCGCAGTTCCTGAAACTGGAGACCGACCTCACCCGTACATGGACCCACGACTCCAAGACCAAGCTGGTGGCCCATGCCAACCTGGGCCTCATGTGGAGCTATGGCAACTCCGACAGCGCCCCGTTCAGCGAGATGTTCTACGTGGGCGGCGCCAACAGCATCCGCGCCTTCCCCGTGCGCTCCATCGGCCCCGGCGCCTTCCCCGGGATAGGTTTCGACCGCCAGTTCTCCTACCTCATGCAAAACGGCGATGTGAAGCTGGTGCTCAACCTGGAGCTGCGCCGCCGCCTGTTCGGCAACCTCTATGGAGCCGTCTTCCTGGACGCAGGAAACGTCTGGAGCTCAGAAGACTGGAGTCTCAGCACCGACGATTTTGAAGATGAGGATGAGGACAAAGAATTCGTGCAGGATTTTGTCGATAGCTGGAACTCACTCTTCGACAACAACCGCTTTCGCCTGCGCAATTTTCTCCGCCAGATAGCCACGGGCACAGGCGTTGGCCTGCGCTATGACCTCGACTTCCTGGTGGTGCGCCTCGACTGGGGCTTCGGCCTGCACCTGCCTTACGACACGGGCAAGAGCGGCTATTTCAACATCAGGAAATTCAAGGACATGCACACGCTGCACATCGCCATTGGCTACCCCTTCTAATCAATGGGGTCGCCCATGTCGTCCACGAACTGCACGTTCGGGCAGGCCGTGAGGTCGAGGGCAGGAATCAGCGTCAGGTCGCAGCAAATCTGCTGCAGCTTAGGGCATCCCGACAGGTCGATGGTGGCAACGGGACTGTTGTAGCATAGCAGCTTCTTCAGCTCAGGACATTTCGTAACGTCAATCTCGGTCACGTTGTCATTGCTGAAGTTCAGAATCTCCAGCCGTGGCTGCTCGCCCAACAGGATAGTCCGCAAGTCGGGCATATCGCAACAGCTCACCTCGGTCAAGTACAGGCAATCCGTCAAGTCCAGCACCTTCAGCGGGTTCTTGTCCACGTTGAGGAAGCGAGCTTTCAGCCGCCCAATGCCCGTCATGTCAATGATGCCCAGGTTGCTCAGGTCCAGCCTCTTTAGCTCATTTATCTCCTCATCGGTCAAGATGCCGTCCTTACCCTCGTCCAGCCCCAGCAGAGACGCACGCAGGGCGCCGTCAGGGAAGTTCTTCTCATCGATCTCCAGCCCCGTGGCAGGCTTCTCCTTCACCATCTCCTTCGTCTCAGCCTTCTTGCTTGTACATGCCATGATGCCCATCAGGAGTAGCAGGGCCAGGAAAACATTCTTTTTCATACTATGCTCGTTTTAGTGTTGACGTCCATCGTGATAAAGTAATACAACTGGGCAAATATACAAAAATATGCGCACTTGCAATTTGCAAGTGCGCATATTTTATTGTTTTTTAACTCGCCTCAAAGGAGAAGAATTATAAAGTCTCCTTATCCAGCCAGCGAAATGGTCATAATCATCACGGATGGTATCATCAATAAAAGCATCCCATTCCAATTCCTCAGGTCTTCATCACTGTTATCTCTCCATTATACTAAACACATCCCGACCCTTTGATGGGTCGAGGATACCGAAATGTAAGAGCGACAGGAGGAGCGGTTGCATCCCCCTTTGAAGGGGGCCTTGGGGGTAGTGCACTCTTTGGTTCTTTTTCTCTTGCATGAGAGAAATGAACGTAAGCAGTCATTCACTCCTTAGAATGACCGTGTTTACTGGCAATACGCCACATTGTCAAAAATCAAAATTTAACCTTATTTATGCAATGATGGGCACTAACGCATGTCCGGGGCCTTCTGCCACTCGTCTATCAGTCTTGGGTTCTCTCCCATTAGCA
>CAMNJH010000102.1 GCA_946541275.1 uncultured Prevotellaceae bacterium | reverse complement strand
ACAGGTTTCCCAAATGAAACCATGAAATGGATTTCACTTCAAACAACCTGTCCCCATGATCTACAAAAGTGCTACTCGAGGGGGGGATATCATCCACGAGGTGGGTTCCATGAAAAAGGGGTATCGTGGATGGGCAGAAAAAGTGCTCATCCGAAAAAACAGCGACAAAAATTTGTGGGATTAGGCAAAAATCAGTATATTTGCAGTTTGAAACAGAAACCTGCGATAAATATTCAATAACTCCAAATACCACACAAGATGGAACATTTAATTGTGAACAGTGGAATTCAATTCATCAGCACTGAGAAAGAATTCAATCCCGCCGAACAACTGCCCCTCCCCAACGGACGCACCCTGAAATACTCGTTCTGCGACAGCGTGAACTTCCAGAACGGCGAGCGCATCTTCGACCTCCTGTACTATCATAGCCAGGAGGGCGTCTACATCCCGCTGGGCGAACTGAGGGAGAGCGAGAAGAAGGAGATGCGCGCCAACGGCCATGAGGAGCTGGACGAGGCAGGACTGCTGAAGATGAAGAAAGATGAATCGACCACGAAGTTCTCAACATACAAGGACGGCGACACCGAAATGTTCAACATCAACTCGCTGAGCAGCTACAGGGTGAAATCGCCCGCCGACGGCTCGCTGATGACCGCCTTCGAGATGCTGCTGGGAAAATGGCTGCCCATGCCCATGTTCGAGGTTGACATCGACGGCACCACCTGCTGCGACCCGCTGGCCTGGTGCCGGGTGAAGATTGAGCGCACGGGAAAAGGCAGCAAGAAGGACACGGAGCGCTTCCGCTTCCTGTGGGCCTTCGACACCACGCTGGGCGACAACGACCCGCTGGCCGACCACTGCAACATGGTGACCTTCGGCGAGGAAGAGACCGCCCCCGTGCACTATATGCGACCCTACTTCTATGACGACGAGGGGGAGTCGAAGGAGTTCCGGCTGAGCAACCGGGCCGACCAGATGCTCGACTTCATGTCGACCAGCCCCTATTTCTCGGCCTTTGCCGACTATGTGTCGTCACTGCTGGGACTGCCCGACCGCAATCACTCCTACAAATACATAGGGTTCTACATCTACCTGGTGAACTTCCTGCGCCTGACGGGCGTGGCCCCCGAGGTGACGCTGCACAACAACAACCGCAAGATGATGGACGTGGACCTGGTGCTCGACATTGGCAACTCGCGAACCTGCGGCGTGCTCTTCGAGGAAGGCGACTTCACCAAGGCCATCATGCTGGAGATACGCGACATGGGCGACCCGTCGAAGACCTACGAGAAGTCATTCGACATGCGACTGGCCTTCCGCAAGGCCGACTTCGGCAACGACATCGTGCTGGACGAGGACGTGTTCCAGTGGCGCTCGCTGGTGCGCATTGGCGACGAGGCCAAGCGGCTGGTGTACCGCTCGCTGGAGGAAGACGGACTGAGCGAACGCACCACAAACTACAGCAGCCCGAAGCGATACCTGTGGGACATGAAGCCCTTCGACGGCAAATGGGAATTCCTGACCACCGTTGACGACCCGTTCAACATACGCCTGTCGGACAATATCTACGTGGCGGGACTGTCGGACTTCTTCGACGCTACGGGCAACTATATAGGCCCCGATGGCGAGAACGACAACCCTGACGGCAGCAACTTCTCGCGCTCGTCGCTGATGACCTTCGTGCTGATTGAGATTCTGCAGCAGGCACAGGCTCAGATCAACTCCATCAAGTTCCGCACCAAGCACGGCAACATGGACTGCCGACGCCAGCTGCGCAACGTCATACTGACCTGCCCAACGGCCATGCCTGTGAAAGAGCAGATCAAGCTGCGCCAGTGCGCCGAGGAAGCCATCGACGCCCTGAAGCAGGGCATGCCCGCCTTCGGCTCGCCCAGCGTCATCCCCACCTCGCAGTCACTGCGGCTGAAGGACACCGATGCCGACGGGCAGCGCATGTGGAGCTTCGACGAGGCCTCGTGCTGCCAGCTGGTCTATCTGTATGCCGAGATAGCACAGCGCTACAGCGGCGAGATACACAAATTCTTTGAGCTGAAAGGCCACGTCAGGCCCGAGGAGAAGGAAGAGGGCTACGAGGGCAACTCGCTGACCATAGGCTCCATCGACATTGGCGCCGGCACCACCGACGTGATGATCTGCTCCTACCAGTGCCGAGGGCAGGGCCGCAGCCTGCTCACCCCCATCCCACTCTACTGGGACAGCTTCTACCTGGCCGGCGACGAGATTCTGCGCAACATCATACAGAACCTCATCATTGAGGGCAAGGAGAGCGGACAGCCCGACCAGGGCAACATCTTCAGCGCTCTGCACGCCCGGCTGAAAGCCATGACCGACGAGGAGCTGATGCAGCTGCCCTGCCTGAAGGACAACAATGTGTACGAGGGCAAGATGTACGACATAGTCAATGAAATCAACAGCGAGCGCAAGGCCGGACTGATCAAGGCCTTCGCCTCGAACCTGCTGCGCGACTTCTTCGGCTTCGACAGCGCCATGATGGCACATAAGGACCGCCGCTGCCGCGTGGACTTCAACACGCAGATTTCACAGCCCATCGCACAGCTGTTCATGGAACTGCTCAGGCTGAAGCGCCCGTCACGCGTCTACTCCTACGGCGAGATATTCCACCAGCTGGAGCCCGCCGACTATCTGCTCAGCTACTTCGAGCAGCACTTCGGGTTCAGCTTCAAGGAGCTGTCGTGGCGCTTCGACCCGCAGGAGGTGGCCAGCATCGTGAAGAACACGCTGGAGCCCCTGATGCACCAGCTGTCGGTGGTGCTCTATGCCTACCACTGCGACGTGCTGATACTGGCCGGACGCCCCTCGTCGCTCGACCCCATCACGGAGCTGTTCATCAAATACCTGCCCATCTCGCCTGACAGGCTGATACGCCTGAACGACTATCGCGTGGGCACGTGGTATCCCTTCGCAGACGGACAGGGCTACTTCTACGACCAGAAGTCGGTGGTGGCCGTGGGCGGCATGGTGGGGCACCTGGCGTCCAGCCAGGGATTCAACGGACTGAGCATCGACTTCAGCAAGATGATTGAGAAGATGAAGTCCACGGCCTGCTATATTGGCGACTACAATTCACGCCGCCAGCAGGTGGCCACCAGCTATCTCACCCCGACGAAGGACTCGGCGACGGTGCAGTTTGTGGTGTTCCCCTCGTTCATAGGATGCAAGCAGCTCAACTCGCCGCTCTACCAGGCGCGACCGCTCTATGCCATCTACAACAATACCAACAACCATGCCTTGCGCATCACGCTGAGCCGCAACTATCATGAAAGCCGCGAGGACCTGGAGATTGACGAGGTGATGGACGAACAGGGCAACACCGTCCCGAAGTCATCGGTTGAGCTGGTGCTGCAATCCATCACCGACGACGGAAAGTATTGGCTTGACAAGGGAGAGTTCGAGCTCTCAGTGAAGTAGAAGGGCCTGCACGCCACCAATTATTAACCAAAGAAAACAGCACACCATGATACAGAGAATCAACAAGCAGATCAGCGTCATCAACGATGCACTTGCCTGGATAAAGAAGAACAAGAGTGAGCACTATGAGCAGCGCTTCATGCAGCTGGTGGAGGAGCGCCGCAAGCTGCGCACACTGGCCAGGGCGGAACAGGAGAACCCCGCCATTGCTGCCTACGGCAAGAGCCAGGTGGGCAAGTCGTACCTGATGAGCAGCATCTTGCAGAAAGACGGTCAGCCCTTCATGGTCACCGTCGACGGCAAGGCTTATAACTTCATCAATGAGATGAACCCCATCACCAAGAACACCGAGGCAACGGGCGTGGTGACCCGATTCTCATCCTTCAAGCGCAACAGCCAGCGCTTCAGCCAGCGCTTCCCCATCATGATGCGAGCCCTGTCAGTGGCCGACATCACACTGGTGCTCTGCGACGGCTACTTCAACGACCTGGGCGACTACACCGTGCCCAGCGGCTCGGAAATCAACGAGATGGCCGAGCGCTTCTTCCAGAAGTACAAGGACATGCCCGAGCAGCAGAATGCCCCGATGACCGAAGACGACGTGCTCGACATGAAAGACTATTTCAAGAAATACATCAATAATGCACAGGCTTTCTATAGCCGCGACTCTAATTTCTTTGAGCGGCTGGCACTGGTCATACGCCGGGTGCCCGCTGCCGACTATCCCAACATCTTCTCGCATCTGTGGAGCAAGGAGAGCCACCTGTCAAAGCTCTATGACCAGCTGCTGCACACCCTGCGCAAGCTGAACTTCGCCCAGGACGTCTATCTGCCCGTAGAGGCCGTGCTGCATCATGGCTCCAACCAGAACACCATCATGAGCGTGCAGTGCCTGAACGGACTGGCCGACGACTCACAGCCCCTGTTCACCGATGCCTATCTGCGTAACGGCGAGAGCTATACCTGCGTGCAGAACCTGAACAAGAGCGAGATGAGCGCCGTCTGCGCCGAGGTGGTATTCAAGATTGAGAATGACTTCCTGGAAAGCAGCTCCAGCTATGACTTTGAGATGATCAACGACCCCGTGACCTCGCAGCACATCACCCACGCTCCCGTGCAAAAGAGCATCCTGAAAAGCACGGACCTGCTGGACTTCCCCGGAGCCCGGTCGAGGAAGAAGGAATCAGTCACCACGCTCGAAGAGGACAAGATTCTCACCACGGTACTGCTGCGTGGCAAGGTGGCGTATCTTTTCAATAAATACAGTGAGTCGCGCATGGTCAACGTGCTGCTCTTCTGTCAGGACTATGCCCAGAACGATGTCACCGACCTGTTCAGCACGCTCAACAAATGGGTGAACAAATATGTGGGCAAGAATCCTGAAGAGCGCCAGCGCATGCTTCAGATTTGCAATGGCGTCTCGCCCCTGTTCTATGTGGGTACAAAGTTCAATGTCGACATGGAAGAGGACCAGAACGCTGCCGCCAACGTGAGAGAGGCCATCGACGGGCGCTGGCTGGCCAGATTCCAGAAGGTGCTCTATGGCGAATGCTTCAATGCCGACGGCGTGGAATGGGTGAAGAACTGGACTCGGCACGGGGAGTTCTTCAAGAACAGCTTCCTGCTGCGCGACTTCAAGTATTCTGGCGAGAAGACCAGCAAGCTCTATGCCGGATTCGCCGAGGAAGGCAGGGAGCGGAGGCTCACCCTGCCCAGAGACTTCTACGACATGCTGCGCAGGTCGTTCTGCGACAGCAACGAGGTAAGGATGTTCTTCGATGACCCCGCCAAGTCGTGGGATGTGGCAGCTACCATCAACAACGACGGTGCTCTCTACATCATTGAGAATCTTTCGGTGGTTGCCGACAGCCTGTCGAAAGCCCGTGATGCACAGTTCGAGCTGCAGCTGGACGAAACGCGCAACAAAATGCTGGACATCCTGAACGAATATCATGTGTCTGAGGATGTCGACGAAATACTGCAGGAGAATATCCGCAAGGCCAACTCCATCATCAGGGAGATGGACTTCACCTGCAATGAGGACAACTACTTCTTCGGCCATCTGCTTCAGGCGCTGCAAATCACCGAGACCAGATGTCTGCAAGTGGTGCACTACATCATTCAAAGCGGCGAGCTGGGCGAAAAGAACAACAACTTTGCCGACTACGAAATCATCCTGAGGCGTTGTCGTGACTTCCAGGGCTGCGAGACCTTCGACGACTGCTGGGAGCGGCTGAAGATGGTCTACGGAATGCGCAGCAAGGAGGAGGTGGAGAAGTACCTGGCCAGCCGCGGCGTAGAGCACAGACAACTGTTCTCAAGGACGTTCAAGAAGAAGCTGAACTCGTGTGTCATTGCCGACCGCGTCTATTCCCTGTGGCAGAAGAATATCAAGTCGGTGGAGTTCATGAACCAAATCCTTGCCAACCAGCGGTTCAACAGCGTCGTGATGTCAGTATTACTCGATGACATCTCGCAGACTGGCAACTACCTGAAGCTGAACGACCTGATGGCCGAGGCCATTGCCGAGTACGTCAACGTCATCAACATCTACACCATCAACGAAAGCCTGGTGGCCGACATCCTCTCCAGCACCATCAACCGCTTTGTCATTGACCTGGGCTTTGAACGCCTCACGGAGAAAGACAAGGAGAACGCCAAACGGGTGGCCCAACAGTATCAGCTGCCTGTGTTCGAATACATCCTGAAAGAGCATAAGTCGAACTTTGAAGAGGAAGAGCTGACCGCCCTGTTCGATGAACTGACCGACAACCCCAAGTCGATGACCATCTCGTTCGAGAACAACTATTATGCGTGGTTGGAGTACATGTACGTGACATTTATTGCCCACTTGGACGTACCTGACTACGACAAGGAAGCCAACCGCCAACTGACGGAGATTATCAATAACATTTCATAAGAAAGAGGTATGAAGAAAGTCTATTTTGATTCTGCCAGTGCACCCACCAACGGCAACGAGCCGTTCTGGAAGCCATGGGGAGCAACGGGCTGGCTGCTTCGGCTGCTGGCATTCCTAGGGCTGCTCTTTGCACTACTCCTGTTGCTCAGTCTGCTGAAGAGCCCTAAGGACAATGAGGAGATAGCCGACGTGCCCAACCCTATCATCAACCCGGACACACCTAATCCTGGAAGGGTACCAGTTGACACAACGGCAAATTTTCCGCATGACATTCAGAACCCAGGGGAAAACCTGCCCAGCCCTGGCGAAAACAATCTGCCCCCATTCGATGACGACGACATCGTCAGCGATAATGGGCGCCAGATAGTCGGCAATCGTCTGAATGTCATCCTTAATTCAAATGCCGACGACGACACCTTCAACAAATGGGCCGATGAGTTCAAGGCTCTCTATCCTGGCGGGGAGTACAAGATTGTCTAT
This sequence comes from uncultured Prevotellaceae bacterium, assembly GCA_946541275.1. Taxonomy (GTDB): domain Bacteria; phylum Bacteroidota; class Bacteroidia; order Bacteroidales; family Bacteroidaceae; genus Prevotella. Next base: position 3,285 of record CAMNJH010000102.1, on the reverse strand, counting down.
TACGACAAGATGACTCAGCTGCTACAGATAGAGGTTCCCGAGAATGAAAGGGAACAGATCATGCACAACCTGCCCACACAGATTACCGACATTTCGTTCAAGGTCTTCCCCGACGGGCTGATGGGCGATCTGGGATACCATCCCAATGACCTGGTATTCAACCATCCTGAGACAAACTGGTACTTCGGGCCCATTCAGGCCTACGATGCCTGGGAAATCACCAAGGGCAGCCCTGATGTGGTGGTGGCCATTTGCGACAGCTACTTCGATCTAGACCACGATGACCTGAACAGCAATCGCATTGTGAACCCCTACAGCGTGATGAGAAGGACTGGAAATGTGGCTCCAGCAGCCGGTGCCGACGAGGCTTCCTTCTTCCATGGATCGATGGTGGCCTCACAAGCACTGGGAAACATGGACAATGGGCGAGGCACTGCCGGCATTGCACCAGAATGCAAGTTTATGCCCGTCAGCCTGGGCCATCAGATTACCTCGATGGTCGTGCTGCAGGGACTGCTCTACGCCATCTATCACGGAGCTCACGTTGTGAACCTGTCAGTGGGCGGCGTATACGATGAGGCCGTGGCCGACCTGAGCATTGAAGACCAAATAGCCCTGAGCAAACAGATAGGACTGGAAGAGCAAGATGTGTGGGACTGGGTGGCCGAGCTTGCCCGCCAGCGCAATGTCACCATTGTCTGGGCTGCCGGCAATGCCAATGTGTTCACCGCCCTGGATGCCAGCAAGCGCGGCAATGCCTCCATCAAGGTGTCGGCTGTGAACAAAGAACTGCGCAAAGCCGATTTCAGCAACTACGGTAATTTCCCTCAGTACGACATTAAGGAGTCTACCATCTCAGCACCTGGCGTCGACATCATCGGAGCCATGCCCTACAATACCTATAATATAGGGCCGGGCACCAGCTTCTCTGCCCCCATCGTGACAGGCGCCGTCGCCCTGATGAAGAGCCTGGATCCTACACTCACTACGGAGGAAATCATTGAAATCCTCCAAGAGACCGGCAGGCCAGTAGCGGGGTCGCCATCGATAGGGAAACTCATACAAATCAAAGATGCACTGCTCAAGGTCAAAGAAAACTTTGCTGAGTTCGATGACATCATGTCGAAGCACAACAAGTTCATAGGCCTTTGGGAAAGCACTTCCCTACTCTATCGCATCGATGAAAACGGCAATACTACCAACGACAGGATCAGACTTCTGTTCGACATCAAGTCAGAAAATGAAGGAAGCATCACCTATTACGAACCTGCCATCCACACAGATTTCACAGCTCCAATCACCATCTCCTGGCAAAGTGATTGCATTGACATGAAGCAGACCGAGATAGCCAGAAGTGCCAGCCATGAGCGCACCTATAGTGCTGTCCCCTACAAGTGTCAGCCTGATGAAGAAGGACTGCTGAAGTGCTCTCATGTCAACACCAATGGCGACGTCATCTCCGGCTACAAGCTGAAGAAAGTCAGGCACCGGAATTTGAACGGAGAATAGTAACACACACAATTCGTCAACCTTTAAACAATCATACAAATGGTTCTGACCGAAAAGCAAATCATTGACCTGAACAGGGTATGCAAACAATTGTCCATGGACAAGCTCTCAGCTTATGCGTCGAACGGTACCATCACCATGGAGGTACTGGAGAAGCTGACCAACCTGCCCCCCGACAGAAAGGCTGCACTGAAGGCCATCATCAACAAGCCAAAGCCCAACGAGAGGGAACAGAAGGAATGGGCCGACATGGTCCCTTCCCTACCCAATAAGGACGAGGCACTGCTGGAGCAGCTCAAATCATACATTGCCAACTGGGAGTTCTCCCTCCCCCTGGGCAACCATGTGGAAGAGGCCAGAAAGCTGAAGGACGAAATCGTCAGTCTGCAAGAAGCCAAGGAGTGGGAGGCCGTTGACAAGACCGACATCAGCTGCCTGATAGAATATCTGAACGGCCATCCCGACACAAGCCATAAAGACGAGATAGATGATCTTCTGTGGAATCATGTACAGACGATTCCTGACCCACAGAATCAGAAAAACGCTGCCAAGGCGATTATCCGCCTCATTCCCTCCAGCAAGCACCTGGCCGATCTGAATACGCTGATTGCCTCCCTCTCACCGGTCATCATCCCCCCTGTAGACACTACTCCTCTCCCCGCAGAAATCAGAAGTCTGAGCATCATCATGCTCTGGCAGTGGCTGAAAGACAATGCCAGGAGCGAGCACTATGACAAGGCCTACGAGAGATTCCTGGAGCTGAAAGCCAAAGAGTTTCAAACGATGCGGGACGAGCTGTCCACCTACTCGGGCGACCGTGTCTTTGTACTCTTAGAGGAAGGCATCATCACCGAGGCCGAGCTGTTCAACCAGGAGCTGGCCACCCCCCAATCCCTGAAGATTCTCAAAGAGCGGGAGGAAATTCTGAAGACCCTGCCCGAAGTCAATACTGAAATAAAGAAGTGCAAGGCCGTCTGTGCCGAGAACAGCACTGACGTCTTCCTCTTTGGTATTCCGTCGACGGGCAAGACCTGCATCCTGATGGGCCTGATAGGTTCTCCAAACATTAATATTAATACTGTACGCGCTGGTGGCCCTTATGCCTGTGTGTTGGGGCAGTTCCTTGATGCCGGCCTCACCATCGGGCAGACGCCCAAGGATTTCGTGGCTACCATCCAGGCCGATATAAGGGACAACGACAAGAAGTACTCACTGAACCTGATAGAGATGGCTGGTGAGGATTTCGCATTCAAGATTGCCGATAATCCTGACGGCATCGTGTCCTTTGAAGATATGGGAGCGGGCGTCACGGATTTGCTCCTCAATAAGAACAAGAAAGCCTTCTTCATCATTGTCGATCCCACCGCCCAGCGTGTGGCATTCAACTATCTGAGCAAGGAAACCGATGAAAAAGGCAACGTCAGGACTTACCTCATTCGCAGGACTGTCGACCAGAAAATCATCCTGAAACGCCTTGTTGATCTGCTGTCACTGCCCGAAAACAAGAAGATTCTGAAGAATGTCAAGTCCATCAACGTGATTGTCACCAAGGCCGACCTTCTTGGCAGAGGACAGGAGCGTGAAGAGGAGGCCACACGCCGTTTCGTGGAAAATTACAAGAGCATCATGAACTCGCTTAATACGCTGTGCACCGAGAATAAGATCAATCTCAGGATGAATCTTTCTCCAATGCTCTTAACATTCAGCCTGGGAAAATTCTACGTCGGAGGCGTCTATCAGTATGACCCCACTGACGCCAACAAGCTCATTGATGCC
>CAMNJH010000101.1 GCA_946541275.1 uncultured Prevotellaceae bacterium | reverse complement strand
CAGCAGAAGGAAAGCGAGGTGATCAAGGCCATCGACGTGCCCGTAGAGATGCTGGCCGAGACAGCTTATGAGGGTTCTACCGCCACCTTCCCACTGGACGAGGTAGTGGAAGCCCTGGGCATAGAGAGCATCAACGAAGCTGACCAGTACATCGTTAACGTGACCACTGGCGAGTTCGTTCGTAACTCTACTGATGGCTGGCGTGATGCCAACGGCGATGCTGCCCTATGGGCTGATGCCGCCAATGGCGTATGCGTGAAGATCAGCGATCCCGCTTCCGGCGTGATTGACTATCTGGGCACACACGACGCCAACTTCCAGGTGGGCGATACCTACACTGCCAAGTGGGGCTTCGTAAACGCTGACAACAAGGCAGTGGTGCTGAATGTGAACATCACGTTTGTTGCAGCTGCACAGGTTGAGAAAGAAGTCGTTGACAAGGGCATCATTGCCACTGTTGAGTATGACATCTCAGAAGAGAGCTATACCGAGAAGTACACCAGCATTACTGACGAGCAGGTAGCCGCTATCTGCCAGGAACTGGGCATTCAGTCTTTGGCAGACGCTACCGTCTACGGCTACAACCCGACAACCAAGGAATTGATAGCCAACTACGAGGTCTTCGACGGCTGGCGCGATGCTAATGGAGACTTCCACAACTGGGCTGGCGACGCCACTGTTCCTGCTTGCGTGAAGTACATCGACGGCAAGACCTATAGCTGCTACAACATTGCAGGCTGCGAGGAGCAGACCATCAAGTGCTACTGGGCTATTGCCAACGAAGAGAAGGCAGTGCTCGTGGAGATTGACTTCATCTACAGCAATGATCCTACCGTGGGCATCAATGACATCAACGTCAACAGCCAGACCACTACAGTCTACAACCTGCAGGGTCAGCGCGTGATGAACGGTAAGAAAGGTCTGTACATCATCAATGGCAAGAAGGTTGTTCTGAAATAACAATCGGCTTTCACCAAACAGCTTTCAGTCCCGCACCCGCACAGGTGCGGGACTTTCTTTTCCAGGCTAACTGAGTCTTCGCGCGCGCGTATAAAATTAGGAAAGTAGTGCTACAAGTGCTACTGCCTCTATAACGCACTGACAACATGACACTTACGGGTGCACGAAAGGTCCTTGAAAGTGCTACCGAGGTGCTACCAATCCTGCTACCAGACATTTTCAAAAATGAGCACGAGTTTTGGGAAAAAGTCGCCGAGATTTTTTCAAAAGTCGTTGACTTTTTGAAAAACGGGGGTGACTTATTTACCTGGTAGCACCTGTAGCATTTTCGGTAGCACCTACCCAAAGGAAATATGCACCCGTATCTGCAGTTATATCAAGCATTTAAAGTCAGCGGTAGCACTTGTAGCATCTCTCCTCGCGCGAAATATACGCGCGCACGCGTAAGATTTTTTAAAGAAATAATTTGGCAGATAGTTTTTTTTGTCGTATCTTTGCAGTTGATTATTAACAAAACCTAATTATTAACTTACTTAACAAATTGCTTATGAAAAAGAGTTTACTCAATTCAATGCTTGTGGCTGGCATGCTAGCCATTGGTACAAGTGCATGGGCACAGACTGACGTTACCAGTGAGTATCTGAAGAATGCAGACTTCTCTGGCAGCACAGCTACTGATGCCGAGGCCATTTTCGGCTATGGCAAAGATGGTCAGCCCTACAGTCTTCAGGATGTAGATGGCTGGACAAAGGTAGTGGTTCAGGGCGATGACAGCAATGCCGATTATCCCGGTTCGGGTATGGGTGCTGCCGTGATGGCCTATGGCTCATCCACCATTCTGAAAGGTAACAACGTGTCAGCTCCTGCTGCCGGTCCCGACGGTGGCACAGGCAATTCTCTGGGCTTCTTTGCCGTATGGGGCTGCGGTGGCTACTATGCTCAGGACGTAACGCTGAAACCTGGTGAATATACACTCACCGTGCCCATCTACTGCCAGAGCGGCGCCAATGCTACCACTTCTTACACAGGCTTCTTCCCCACTGAGGGAACCAGCTACACCGTGCTCACCAGCACTCCTGTGGGCGAATGGTCCACACAGACCGTCAAATTCACAGTTATTAATGAAACCGCAGGACAAATCCGCCTGGGCTACAAGTCGAACGGTAGTGGTTCGCCTGCCAACCCCATGATTTTCATTGACGGCATCAAGATTGAATTTGCCGAAGCTGACCTGCTGCCCTTTGCCAAGGAAGATCTTCAGAAGGAGATTGAGTTTGCCACCCAGCTGATGGACAACGTGGGTGAAGACTCTCCCTCCCTGGCTGGCACCATCTCGTTTGCCGAGGCTATGATGCAGAACGCCACCAGCGTTGAGCAGGTGAACCAGCTCATTGACAAGCTGAAAGAGGCCGAGGAGGCTTACCGCAATGAATTCATGTTCCCCTACCAGAAGTACCTTCTTGCGAACATAGGTACTGAGAAGTACTGGGGTGTTGGCAACGACTGGGGAACTCGGGCTTCGCTTGTTCCTCATCCCGAATACCTGAAATTGGTGCCTCAGCCCGACGGCAAGTATCATCTGGAATCGCAGGTGAACAACGGCGGTACCAGTTACTACTTCAATGGTGAATATATGGATAATGACAGACCCATCCAGCTGTTGGTCAAGAAATTTGGCAACGAGCCTCTTGGCGAAAACGAATTTGACGGTTCACCCGTCTGGGCTTACACCATTTCCAACAACGACGGCAACTACTATGGCTACGACGGCGAATCAACCGTGATGGGCAAGAACGTTGACCCCGAAAATGAAGATGGCAATGGCCTTTGGATCATTGCTTCTCTGAACGATGCCAAGAATGCTTTGAGCCTTGCCACAAAGGATGAACCCGCCGATGCTACCTTCCTGGTTGAAGACCATGACTTCGGCCGCAACAACCGCTATTCTAACAGGTGGACCTATACCTCAGAGACTTCCGACGGCAAGACCAACTTCAACATCTCCGGCGGAAACAACACCAACAACTGCGCCGAGTCCTACCATGCAAAGTTCAGCATCAGCCAGACTCTGGCCGACGCACCTGCCGGCGACTATGAACTGTTTGCCCAGGGATTCTATCGTGTGGATGAAGTTGAAGGCCAGCCCACTGCCGACCTGCCCGTCTTCTTCGCTAACGATGTCACCGCCACCTTCCCCGAGAAGACCGGTGAGGAGAACAACATGAACGATGCCTCTGTTTCGTTCTCAGCAGGCGATTACACCATTGAGCCCATCAAGTTCACCGTCACTGAGGCTGGCAACCTGACCATCGGCGCACGCCTGGAGCAGAGCACCAACCTGTGGTGCATCTTCGACAACTTCGTGCTGTACTACTATGGCCCCGGCGTGGACACCGGCATCAGCGCCATGAAGGCAGAGCAGCCTAAGGACAACACCATCTACAACCTGCAGGGCCAGCGCGTTCAGAATGCACAGAAGGGCCTGTACATTAAGAATGGCAAGAAGGTTGTGCTGAAGTAAAACGCAAAAAATCACTAAAAAAGCAGGCACGATGCAACGTCGTGCCTGTTTTTTGTGTACCTTTGCACCAACAAACATTATTCATCATTAAAAAAACATTGCTTATGAAAAGATTTACTCCTTATCTGTTCACGTTGATGTTCGGTCTGTTCGGCTTCTGTTTCAGTGCTGCTGCCGACACCGTGTTCAACTTCAACACTCTGAACGTAGGCACCTCGTCGGGCTCTGGTGAAAACCTGACCCACGATGGCGACATCACCACACCCTACGTATGGACGCTCGACGGCATCACGCTCACCGTGTCAGTAGCCGACGAGGGCGTCACCAACCCCAACCGTTTCTGGCAGACCAACAATGGTCCCCAGCTGCGCTGCTACAGCGGCTCTATCACCCTGGAGTCAGCCAGCACCATGAAGTCTATCGTGTTCAACTACAACGGCAGCAACTTCAACCTGACACCCGACAACGGCACCCTGACCTCAGGCACTTGGAATGGCGAAGCTACCAAGGTGGTATTCACCGTCAACAAGAACACTCAGCTGAACTCCATCACCGTGAGTGCTGACGCTGCCGAAGTTCCCACCACACCCGAGGTGGAAAACATTGCAGCCTTCAAGGCTCTGGAAAAGGGTACTGAGGCCAAGCTGAAGCTGACCGATGCTTACGTCACCGCCGTGAGCGGCTCTAACTACTATGTGCAGGATGCCACCGGCGCCCTCTACTTCTACAACAGCGGCCTCACGCTGGAGGCTGGAAAGAAGCTGAACGGCAGCGTAGTGGGCAAGCTCGACATCTACAACAGCCTGCCTGAGTTCGTAAAGGTAGCCGATACCAACGCCGACAATATCACCATAAGCGACGGCACCGCCACCCCGAAGGCCCTCACCGTGGCCGAGGCTCTTGACGTGGCCAACGCCTCGCTGCTGGCTAAGGTGACCGGAGTTGACATTGTGAAGGACGGCAACAACTACTATGCCGTGCAGGGCGAGTCGAGAATCCAGATTTACGACCAGTTCAAAGTGCTGGATGCTGAGTTCCAGTATCCAGAAAAGGCCGACATCGTTTGCATCGTGGGCATGTACAAGGGCACGCCTCAGCTCTATCCTCTTGATGCCAACAGCATCACCGAGTCTAAGCCTGTGGGCGGCGCCGTGACCTATGCCATGACCGAGGGTGAGACCCACTGGTCGGGCGAGACGCTCAACTTCGAGGGCATCAGCCTGACCTTCGGCGAGGATGGCGGCAACGACTTCAGCGCTGCCAAGGCCGATGGCAACGTGGAGGGCTTCACCGCCTACACCGCCGGCAATGGTGAGAACGGCAACAAGGCTGGTGGCACGTTCTACGTGTTCAATCCCGCCGTCAACGGCAACCTGACCGTGGCCGTGGTGCTGAATGCCAACAAGGCCTTCTACGTAGTGGAAGACGGTGCCAACATGGCTGAGTACGACGGCATCACCGTGGAAGAGAAGTACTACGGCACCTACAGCTTCACCGTGAAGGCAGGCAGCACCTACAAGGTGTATTGCGCCGGCTCCAAGCTGGGCTTCTACGGCTTCATCTTCGCCCCTGGAAGCACTGACAGCATCAACACTGCCCAGACTTCAGCCAATGCTGACGGCATCATCTACAACCTGCGCGGTCAGCGCGTGGATGCCAACTATAAAGGCCTGGTCATCATGAACGGCAAGAAGGTATTCCAGAACCGCTAATCGCCAAGAATCAGCTTTTCCATCCAGCCCTTCACCGCAAGGTTTTGGCACACGGTGCCTTTTCCTCCCGGTGAAGGGCTGCTTCATGCATAGTCCCTTACAGAAGACATATATGAAATAATGTGGTGAAAATTTGGTCGTTTCAGTTTTTTTTCTTACTTTTGCGGGCAGTAGAGCAAACACCCTCTTTCAGAACAACTAGAAACCCATGTTGCGCATTTCAAGAAGTCTTTTCATCACGCTGAGTGCCTTTCTGGCTCTCCCGTTGAGCATGTCAGCCCAGCTTGAGGGGAAAGTGGTTCTGAAAAACGTCAGCAGCGGGCTCTACTGGGGTGCTGGCAACAACCAGGGCACACGTGCCTCGCTGCTCCCCTACTCTGAGTACCAGACGCTACACCGCTCCAATGGCTCCAGCAACTACACCATGGAGAGCCAGGTGAGCCACGGAGGCAACAACTACTATTTCAATGGCGACTACATGGATGGACAGCCCACCACGCTGACCATCAGCAGGCTGTCAAACGGCTACTACACCATAGCCTCTGGCAGCAACTACTATGGCTACTCTTCGCAGAGCGGCACCTACAGCGGCTCTAAGATACTGGGCAAGAACCTCTATGGAGGCAGTAACGGCAGCCTGTGGCAGATTATACACCAGAGCGACTTCAACACCTATCTGCAGACAGCCACCATGGATGAGCCCGTAGATGCCACATTCCTCATCCTGAACCCCAACTTCGGCAACAACAACCGCAACAACACGGCATGGACCATGCAGGCCAGCAGCTACAACCTCTGTGGTGGGAATGACGACAACAAATGTGCGGAGTCATGGTGTTCGTCGTTCAACCTACAGCAGACACTAAATAAGGTGCTCTCGTCAGTGCCCAACGGCATCTACACCCTAACAGCGCAGGCCGCCCTGACGGACTATGCCAACAAATATGACGGCGATGAGTATCCTGTCATCTTCGCCAACGATGAGACCACTCCCTTCTGCAACATGACGGGCAGTGACATCGCCTCTGACATGAGCACGCTGTCTGCGGCTTTTTCCAGCGGCAAATATCAGGTGCAGCCAATCATCTTCGAGGTGACCAACAGGCGTATCACCATCGGCGCTCGGGGCACGCGTTTTGACACTTGGTGCATCTGGGACAACTTCCGCCTGTACTATTATGGACCCAATGTCCACACGGGCATCAAAGACACCAGCACCCTGCCAATGACCGATGGCAGCTTCTACAATCTGCAAGGGCAACGCGTGAAGCCAACAGGCAAGGGCCTTTACATCGTCAACGGGAAAAAGCGCGTCATCAGGTAGTACATCAAAAATACGCTGTTTTTTGAAAAATATGCATCTTTTCTTTGCATATATGCAAGGAATTATGTAATTTTGCGGCCTCAAAGCGAATAAAACGACGCATAAATTGCATAAAACCACAAAATCATGAGAACAAGAGCCAACAGGCTGGAAGCTCTACGGCGCATCATCTCCACCCAGCAGCTAAATAACCAGGAAGAGCTGATGGCAGCCTTGCAGGCAGAAGGCTTTCAGGTGACGCAAGGCACGCTGAGCCGCGACCTCAAGCAGCTGAAAGTGACTAAGACCTCGGCCCACAACAGCAAGAAGAATAGCTACACGCTGCCCAATGAAACCACATACAAGCGAGTGAGCAGCGCTTCAAACATGCGTGAGATGATGCAAGCACTCAGCGTGGTGAGCCTCAATTTCAGTGGCAACTTGGGCATCATCAAGACGCGCCCCGGGCATGCCAGCGCCATCGCCTGGCGCATTGACCGCACCGATATTCCACAAATACTAGGCACTATAGCCGGCGACGATACCATCTTCATGGTCATCAAGGAGGGAGTCACTCATCAGGAAGTCACTGATGCCCTGGCCGAGATGCTGGATGTGAGAACCGACGAGTGAAAAGCAAAAACAAATAGACATGGAACAGGATATAGATATAGAAGTGCTTGTGGCAGGGCCAGAGCACGAAGTTTATGTAGACACCATCCTCGACACCATCGCCGAGGCTGCCAAGGTGCGCGGAACGGGCATCGCCAAGCGCACACATGAGTATCTGGCAAAGAAGATGCAGGAGGCCAAGGCCGTCATCGCCCTGGCCAGCGACGGCCGCTTTGCCGGATTCAGCTATATTGAGACCTGGGGCAACAAGCAGTATGTCACCACCAGCGGTCTCATCGTACATCCCGACTTTCGCGGCCATCATGTGGCCAAACGTATCAAGGACATGACCTTCACGCTGGCTCGCACGCGCTGGCCACATGCCAAAATTTTCTCACTGACCAGTGGAGCCGCCGTCATGCAGATGAACACCCAGCTGGGCTATCAGCCCGTCACCTTCGCTGACCTTACTGACGACGAGGCCTTCTGGCGCGGTTGCGAGGGGTGCGTGAATGTAGACGTGTTGCATCGCACTGACCGCAAGTACTGCATCTGCACCGCCATGCTCTATGACCCCACAGAGCATCTGCCCGCCAAAATCCCTGACGAAGTGCTGTCGCGCATCAGGCACTTGGAAGAACTGGAAGAACAGCCCTAATCATCAACAACGATTTTAACGAACAACAAGTATATGAGCAACAAGAAGAAAGTAGTGGTCGCCTTTAGCGGTGGCCTGGACACATCCTATACCGTGATGTATCTGTCAAAAGAGAAAGGATATGAGGTATATGCCGCGTGCGCCAACACTGGCGGCTTCAGTGCCGAACAACTGAAAAGGAACGAGGAGAACGCCTACAAGCTGGGCGCCAAGGCCTATGTGACGCTCGACGTGACGCAGGAGTACTATGAGAAATCCCTGAAGTTCATGATCTTCGGCAACGTCTTGCGCAACAACTGCTATCCCATCTCGGTCAGCTCGGAGCGCATTTTCCAGGCACTGGCCATCGCCCGCTATGCCCGTGAGATTGGAGCCGATGCCATCGCCCACGGTTCGACGGGAGCTGGCAACGACCAGATTCGTTTTGACATGACCTTCCTGGTGATGGCCCCCGGCGTGGAAATCATCACCCTGACACGCGACAAGAAGCTGACCCGCAAGGAGGAAGTTGACTACCTGAACGAGCATGGCTTCAGTGCTGACTTCGCCAAGCTGAAGTACTCGTACAACGTGGGCATCTGGGGCACCAGCATCTGTGGCGGCGAACTGCTCGACCCCACTCAGGGCCTGCCCGAAGAGGCCTATCTGAAGCATGTCACGGCTCAGGAAGACGCCCTGCTTAAGATACAGTTCGAAAAGGGTGAGATAGTAGGCGTGAACGGTGAGCAGTTCACCGACCGTGTGAAGGCCATCCAGAAGATTGAGGAGATAGGTGCCTCGTACGCCATCGGCCGCGATGCCAACGTTGGCGACACCATCATCGGCATCAAGGGACGCGTTGGCTTTGAGGCTGCTGCCCCAAAGCTCATCATCGAGGCCCATCGCCTACTGGAGAAATCGACACTGTCCAAGTGGCAGCAGTACTGGAAGGATCAGGTGGCCAACTGGTATGGCATGTTCCTGCACGAGAGCCAGTATCTGGAGCCTGTCATGCCCGACATTGAGGCCATGCTCAGCAGCAGCCAGCGCAATGTTACCGGCACCGCCATCCTGCGCCTGCGCCCCTACGGTTTTGAAACCGTTGGCATAGACAGCGAGAACGACCTGACGAAGAGTAAACTGGGCGAATACGGCGAAACGCAAACCGGATGGACGGCCGACGAGGCCAAGGGCTTCATCAAGGTCAGCTCTACCCCACTCCGCGTGTACTACGGCATTCATCCCGACGAAAAACGATAAGACTATGGAACAAAAAAGATTCTATCTGTCGGATACCGACAAGAAGATAGCCGGCGTTTGTGGCGGCATCGGAGAGTATTTCAATATTGACTCCCTGCTGGTGCGTGTGGCTTTCGTCCTTTTCATGTTCAGCTTCGGCGGTGGCCTTCTGGCCTACATTGTGCTTTGGCTGTGTGCCCCCCATAAAAACGGACTATGATACGGATAGGAATACTTGGCGCAGCAGGCTACACGGGTGGTGAGCTGATCCGCCTGCTGCTGAACCACCCAGAGGCAGAAATTGTCTTTGCCAACAGCGAAAGCAATGCCGGCAACCTGGTGAGCGACGTACATGAAGGGCTGGTGGGCGACTGCTCCCTGCGCTTCACCGACCAGATGCCTTTTGAACAGGTTGACGTTGTTTTCTTCTGCTTTGGCCATGGAAAGAGTGAGGCCTTCCTGCAGGAGCACACTATCCCCGCCCATGTCAAGATCATTGACTTGGCCCAGGACTTCCGCATCAAGGGCGACCACGACTATGTCTACGGATTGCCAGAGATCAACCGCGAGGAGATAGCGCAGGCACAGCATGTTGCCAACCCTGGCTGCTTTGCCACCGCCATACAGGTGGCACTACTGCCTGCAGCCCACTTGAACCTGCTGAAAGAGGACGTCAGCGTAAACGCTATCACAGGAAGTACGGGTGCAGGTCAGAAGCCTGGCGCCACGACCCACTTCTCGTGGCGGGCTGACAACCTGAGCATCTACAAGCCTTTCCAGCATCAGCATATAGCCGAAATATGCCAGTCGCTGAAACAGGTGCAGGGTTATCTGGATGCCAGCATCGACTTCATTCCCTATCGCGGCCCGTTTGCGCGTGGCATCTTCTGCACTGCCGTGGTCAAGACGCCCGCACCAATAGAAGACATCATCGAGACCTACAAGGATTTCTACGCCGATGCCGTCTTTACCCACTACAGCGACAAGCCCATTGACTTGAAACAGGTGGTGAACACCAACAAGGCGCTGGTGCATGTGGAGAAGTATGAGAACAAGCTCCTGATAACCTCGGCCATCGACAACCTATTGAAAGGAGCCATCGGCCAGGCCGTGCAGAACATGAACCTGATGTTCGGCATCGACGAGGCCACCGGATTACGCCTGAAGGCATCAGCCTTCTAAGAAGGAAAAGCCCTGCTTGTGATGTGACCCCGAAAAGTTGGACGATTAATTAAATA
>CAMNJH010000100.1 GCA_946541275.1 uncultured Prevotellaceae bacterium | reverse complement strand
CCTTGCTGGTGACTACGGTTTCGATGACGCCACCAAAATTCATTTCTGCCATAATAGTTTTGTTGATTTGAGTTGAACTTATCCCCTTGAACCATGCCCGTTCTGCACGAGAACAGGACGCTTGGTGCTCACCACCGTCTTCTTTTTGGCCCAAAACGCCAGCTGCACTGAGGTGGCGACGAGGGAGTGCTTTTTTCTATTGGACTGCAAAGTTATCAAAATGTTATGAAACGTCCAAATTTTCTGTCACTTTTTCTTATGTAATCGAGAAATTCTTGTCATTTGTCGCCTTTGGCTGCTTTTCGGCATCAAAGTTGTGCTCCAGTTCCAGCAGTCTCACCTCGGCATTGTTCATGCGTGTCACGTCCTTCATCTGGCAACCGTAGTAAACGGCCTGTACGGCTTTGTTGATGATGCCATGCCCCACGGCCAGCACCGTCTGGTCGGGATAGTTCTGATAGATGTGCTGCAGGAACACTCGGGCGCGCTCCATCAGCACGTCCAGCTTCTCCACGTTGTCGGGCCAGGGCAGCCCCTTCAGGTCAGGGATGAAGCGCCCCGTGAAGTCGCCCCAGTCGCGTTCGCGCAGCAAGGGGGTGGTGTGAACGGTGAGCCCACGAGGGGCTGCCATAATCAGCGCCGTATCATACGAGCGCTTCAAGTCGCTGCTCACCACGGCGTCAAAATGTACGGAAGCCATCTTGTCGCGGGTCTCTTCTGCCTGGCGGATGCCCTCGGCGTTCAGCTCGCCTTGAATCTGTCCTTGCATCAGCTGGCGGGCATTGTCAATGGTCTCGCCGTGGCGCATTAAATATAGTTGTGTCATCTTTTCGTTGTTTAGTCGGCAAAGGTACATAAAAAGGTTGTAAAAAACGACTGATTTTGCAGAATTTATAAATTGAGTTAGGAGTTGGGAAGAGTTAAGAGTTAGGAGTGAGCTGGTGTCAGGTTGACTAGGGAGCCCTTTTCGCTTGCGTCGAAACATGCCGTGTTAAGCACCGAAACATGCCGTGTCTTTTGCCTCACCAAATAGGTGTCCCGTTTAAATAAAAGGATTGAAAAGATTTTTGCTTGTTTTTGTGTGTCGGTATAATCTGAGCGTGAAGATGTAAAACAGTTGATAATCAGCCATTTCACGAAAATCGCTATTTGCAAGAGGGTTGGGGACTAGAAAGAAATATAGTCAGGGCTTCAGCAGCTCTTCAATCTTTTCCTTCAGCTTGATGGTGGTCAGGTTGCGTGCCACGACGATTCCTTTTTTGTCGGTAATGATGTTGGCCGGCACTGTGGCTATGCCCAGCTGCGCCAGTATGGGTGATTTCCAGAGCAGGCTGTCGCAGACGTTGGGCCACTGCAGGCTGTCGCGCTCCAGAATTCTCTCAGCTTCAGTGGGTGCTGCATCCAGGCAGATGCTGACCACGCTGATGCGCCCTTTGTTTTTCTTCTCCAGCTCGCGCAGGTTGTGCAGGGGGCCTTGTGATTCGTAGGACCACGTGGCCCATGCCAGAATGATGTTCACGTCGGACTTCAGCTTGGCGTTGCTGATGGTGTCGCCCTTGGTGGTGACGGCCTTGAAGGGGGGCAGCTTCTTGCCCTCGCGGGTGAAATTCTTCAGTTCGGATAGCTGCAGGTTCAGGCGTGCTACGTATTGATTGCCGGGCTGTGCTTCATTCAGCAGGGCACAGAGCTCAGTGGCCTTGGCGTAATCGGGAATATAGCTCTGCAGGAAATAGCGGCGCAGCAAGTAGACGCTGACAATCGACGATGTATGCTCGCGAATGAATTTTTCGGCCTCGGCCTCTACCTCGGGCGGCGTCTTCTCGTTGGTTTTCATCCTGAATTCCGTCATCAGGTCGTTTTCGGGCGAGCCGAAGATCTTCGTGTCGCGCAGGTGCGAAACGTCGCCCTCCATCTTCACTTCGGTGGCTGGCGTGGCAAAGACGGGCAGCTCGGAGTAGTTGGGAAAGAGAATGGAGAGGGTGACGGTGTCCTTGAGCGTGAGCAGGTAGGAGAAGCGGCCGTCCATGACGGCGACGGTGTCCTTCTGGCCGGTGTCGGGGTTGTAGATGTAGAATTCGCCCTGGTGAATGTTCTTGAACTCAGCCTCCAAGTGGAAGCGGTTAGCAGGTTGGCCGCAAGAACATAAAAGAAAAGAGGCAAGAAGGCAAATAGCTATGAAAGGATTTGTCTGTTTTGAGGATGTCATCATAGCTGAATTGCTTTCTTGCCTATTGTTTTGATAATACTTCGAGTGGTGTCATTCGTCAGGAGAGGCTCCTGACGAATGATGAATTACTTCTGCACGTTGATCAGCTCCAGGTCCTTGGCAGCATAGGCAGCCAGAGTGGGATCCTTGGCCACGGCAGCGGCCAGAGCCTGAGCGGCAGCGCTGTTGTTGCCGGTGCGGGCGTTGACGATGGCCTTCAGGTAGTCGGTGGTGGCGTCAGCGTTCTTCACGTTGGCCAGTGTCTGTGCGGCAGCCTGGTAGTTCTTGTTGAGCAGCTGAGCCAGAGCGGCCGAGTTGGTGGCCAGCTTGCCGAAGTCCTGCTCGGCCTGGGCGTACTTGCCCTGAGCCAGGTGGAGGTTGCCCAGCAACTCGTTCAGACCGTTGGCACCAGTGGCAGAGGCGATGAGCTGCTCAGCCTGCTGCACGTTGCCCTGCTGCAGAGCCAGCAGGCCCAGGTTGGCCTTCACCTCGGGCAGAGCCTTACCGGTGTTGACAGCCTTCTGCAGCCAGTTGGCGGCCTCATTGTAGTTGCCCTTGGCATACTCGACCAGTGCTACGTTGTTGAAAGCACGTGCATCGTTGGGATAGATCTGTGCAGCCTTCTTATAGGCATTCTCGGCCTGATTCTTGTCGGCGCCATAGAGGGTGGCAGCGTAGAGCAGTTCCTCAACGCTGAGCTGCTTGGCATCGCTAGCCAGCTGGTCCTTGATTTGCTGGTCGTCGCGGCCCACCACATCGTAGTTGATGGTCATGCGTGCGCGGCGCAGCTGAGGCAGGATGCCGTCGGCCAGCTCGCGGAAAGCACTGGAGATATTCTTAATCTGCTGTTCGCGCTCCTCGGGATCCTGATACATGGAAAGGACGCGCAAGATGACATCCTTATCCTGGATGTTGGAGGCACCAACGAGCTCCTGGAAGCCTTCCCAGTCCTCAGCGGTGTACTTGGTCTCCAGCGGGGCATCGGTATTGGCTTTCTTCATCTGCTGCTTCACGTAGTTGGTGGCCACGGTCTCACGCTTGCCGGCCAGGCGCTCATTCACCTGATAGCCGCCATCGGGTGATGCATAGGCTGACACCTGGATGTCGTTCAGGCGCAGGCCTTCCTGGTTGGCAGCAATCTCGTTCAGCAGGCGTACGAACTCCTGCACCGAGTTGTTCTGCAGCTCGGAGCGGCGCAGGTTGGCCTGGTTGATGAGGAACTTCACATTGGCGTCCTGCTTCTGGTTGATGATGCGCTGGAAAGCGTCCTGTGCCAGAGCGGGCTGTGCACTGGTCAGGGTGCGCTTGTAGAGCTCGGAGGTAGCCAGCACGCCGTTGGCCACTTTCACTGCGGGCACGTTGACGGTCTTCTTACCCACTTTGGCGTCGAAGGTCAGGTAGAGTTCGCTCTGCTCCATTTCGGGCTGATAGGCGAAGCTGCTCTTCATGGCATAGCGGCCACCCACCAGGTAGTTGATGGTCTGGTCGTTGCCGCGCACTTTCTCACCCTGGAACGTGGCGCTCTGGCCCTTAACGGCCTGAGTGCCGTTGGCAGTCTGATAGCGCAGCTCGGGGGTAACGGTTACCACGGCCTTCTTCTTCATGTACTTCTCAGGGAAGGAGCCATTGATGGTGGCGTCGACGATGCCGGCCTGTGACTCCAGTGGGTTGGGGGTAACAGTAAAGTTGTCGGCCGAGAGAGCGCCCAGCTTTCCCGAACAAGCCGTCAGCAGCAGTGCACCTGCTGACAGCAGAAAGAGTTGTGTTCTTTTCATTGCTTTGTTTGTTATGACTTATTATTTATAATAATGTTGCTTTTCTCTTCTATTAGGAGTGCAAAGGTACGCATATTTATGTTTATTTCGCACAGACACCCTTCTTTTTTTAATTTTATTAAGTATTTGGCTGCGTTTTCTTGGTGAAGAACCCAATGCGGTGATTGCGACCCTTGCGCCCCAGTGAGCGCAGCTGATACATGCCATCGGGTAGGGCAGAGACGTCGAGCGTTGGCCCATAGGGGTAGGTGGCGATGGCCTGGCCCGTGAAGGTCTCGACGATGACGAAGTCGGCATCGAGCATTGTCCCCTTCGCAGGCAGGGCAATGGGTCGCCCATCACTCTTGGTAATGAGGGGCACGGCGTACTCAGGGCCGGCATTGAGCAGCAACTGGGTGGCAGGGCTCTCCTGTCCATAGCGGTCCATGGCGGTGACGGCATAGTTCATGTTGCGGGCGGGCACCAGCAGCGAATGGGCCATGAGCCGGGTGGACATGAGGTTCTCAGCGCGATTGATGTCGACGGGGTAGTCCTCGGAGGCATATACATTATAGAGCAGATAAGGGGCTCCGCTATGGTCGACGGCTCCGCTCCAGCTGAGCGTGTTGCCTTTCAGGGTGAGCGAGGTGGGTGCTGACGGGCTGGGTCGCCCTTCCCACGTCATGGGGGGCACCAGGGCAGGGATGGCGTCGAAGCGCTGGCCCATGTCGTAGACGCCCTTCACATTCTCGGTGAAGAAGCGGGAACGGAAGTAGCAGTGTCCCAGACCCAACTGGCGCAGCATGTGCATCTCGCGCTCCACCATGTCAAGCGTCCAGCGACCCTCTTTAGGGTCCAGGAAATAAATGCCCAGTCCGGGAGCCACGATGCGCCCATGGGCCTGTTCTTTCCAGTCAATGGCGAAGGGATAGAAATTGTCGCCCTGGAAATACATCATGGGGTAGAGCTCATCCATGAGACCCTGTCGCAGCCATTCCTGTGCATCCTGGCAGACGGCCGTACGGGCGTTCCAGCCACCGGCACTGTAGCGTGTCAGGTTGTCGTGCTTGCCCACCGGCGAACACGACATCTTCACCCAGGGCTTCTCGGCTTTCACGGCATCGTGGATGGCGCGTACTATATTAGTAATGTATTGTCGGCCTTGAGGGCGCGTCACTCTGATTTTCCACTGCTCGGGATAGCGGATGTAGTCCAGGTGGATGCCGTCAATGTCGTAGCGATGGGTAATCTCGCGGCACAGCTGGGCCAGATAGGTGGCCGTCCCGGCATTCTCGGGGTCCATGAATGCCTCCTCGCCAATGCGCTTCACCAGCTTGGGATGTTTCTTCCGCATCTGCTGTGCGCCAATGCGGTTCCATTTCCCTATGGGGATGGTCACCACCCAAGCGTGGCACTCCATGCCGCGCTTGTGGCACTCGTCAATGCACAACTGCAAAGGGTCGTAGCTAGGCGCCTTGCCGGGAGTGCCCGAAAAACTGCCCTCCCACGGCTCCAGTTCGGATGGATAGATGGTGGTGGCACGCACCCGAGTGTGCACCAGCACCGTATTGATGCCGGCTTGCTGAAGGCGGTCGAGCGTCTCAATGAGTTCGCGCTTCTGGGCCTCGGCTGTCGTGGAGCGAGGCCAGTCAAGGCGCTCTATCACGGTGAGCCACACTGCCCTTACCTCGTGCTTCGGCGACGGAATGTCGCCCCAGGGCAACACCTGCTGGGTTTGCGCCTTCAGGCACAGAGAGAACAGTGATATGAGGAGCAACAAGCTGAATTGTTTCATAAAAATAGCTTTTTTTGAATGCAAAGATACAAAATAATTGAGAATTAAGAATTAATAATTAAGAATTATTATTACCTTTGCATCGAAATTCGTTCAATAATAAAAAAAGGTAAAGATGATTACGTTTGTGGTGAGCCTTGTAGCGCTCATTTTTGGCTATTTCTTCTATGGAAAGTTTGTGGAGCGTGTGTTTGGTCCTGACGACAGGCCAACGCCGGCAGTGTCAAAGGCAGACGGCGTGGACTTCATGGTACTGCCCAGCTGGAAAATTTTTATGATTCAATTCCTGAACATAGCTGGTACGGGCCCCATCTTTGGTGCTATTATGGGTGCCAAGTTCGGTCCCGCTGCATACTTGTGGATTGTGCTGGGTTGTATTTTTGCCGGTGCTACCCATGACTATCTGAGCGGAATGCTGTCCGTGCGCCATGGCGGAGCCAACCAGCCCGAAATCATTGGTCATTATCTGGGCAAGACCACCAAGCAGGTGATGCTGGTGTTCTCCGTTTTCTTGCTGATGATGGTGGGTGCTGTATTCGTATTTAGCCCAGCCAAGATCCTGGGCGACATGTGGGAGCCTGCCGTCGTTACTGAGCAAGTGGGACCCTATGTGTTCTGGATTGTACTCATCTTTATTTATTATCTGATAGCTACACTGATGCCGATAGACAAGATTATCGGCAAGATTTATCCGCTTTTCGCCTTCTCCCTGTTGTTCATGGCCAGTGCGCTGATGGTGATGCTCTTTGTGAAGTGGCCCACCATTCCTGAATTGTGGGATGGCCTGCCAGGCGAAGCTCTGACCCCGAAAAACATCTTCCCCTGCCTGTTTATCACCATTGCCTGCGGCGCCATCAGCGGTTTCCACGCTACGCAGAGTCCGCTCATGGCCCGTTGCATCAAGAGCGAGAAGCAGGGACGCCCCATCTTCTATGGAGCCATGATCACCGAGGGCATTGTGGCGCTCATCTGGGCCACGGTGGCCATGTTCTTCTACTACAATCAGCCAACACCAGGCTATGAGCAGATAGCAGGAGGTGCGGCTGCCGTGAGCGATGCTCCTTCCATCGTGAATATTATCTGCAACGACTGGCTGCTCACCTTCGGTGGCATTCTGGCCATCCTGGGTGTAGTGGCTGCTCCCATCACGAGCGGTGACACGGCGCTGCGTTCTGCCCGTCTGATCATTGCCGACTTCATCCACATGGAGCAGCACAGCGTACGCCGGCGCCTCTACGTCTGTCTGCCCCTTTTCGCAGCTGTGATGTGCTTGCTGATATGGCAGATTTCCGACAAGGAGGGCTTTGAAATGATTTGGGGCTGGTTTGGATGGTCGAACCAGACGCTGGCCGTCTTCATGCTCTGGGCCATCACCGTCTACCTGGTGCAGCAGAAGAAGCCCTTCGTCATCACGCTTATCCCTGCCTTCTTCATGACCGTGGTTTGCACCACTTATCTTTTCACTGAGCAGTTGTTCCACCTGAATACCCTGTGGACGTGGCTAACAGCTGGCCTTTCGCTGCTCATCTCGGCGGCCTGGTTCTGCCTTTGGTACAGAAAGTATGTACAGACAAACAAATAATATTCAATCATTATGAAAAAAACAATTCTTTCTCTGGTCTGCGCCGTGTTTGCGCTGGCAAGCAATGCACAAAGTTATACACAGCCTTCGCTTGACCGTCCCCCCTTTGGTGAGGGGAAGTTCTACGTAGCTACCGCACTTTCGGGCCTTGACTTCAAGTTCACTGATTGCGAGAAATGGAACATGGACCTGTCAGCAAAAGTGGGCTATCTGTTCGCTGACAACTGGATGGTGACGGCTCAGGTTGGTTACGACTGGCGGCAGAAGAGCTCGAATGCCCTTACCGCTGGTGCAGGGCTGCGCTTCTACATTGAAGAGAACGGACTCTATGTGGGCGGTGGCGCCAACTATGTGCATAGGTGGCACGATTATGACGATTTCATGCCTACCGTACAGCTGGGCTACTCTTTCTTCCTGAACCGCACGGTGACCATTGAGCCTGAGCTCTATTACAACCAGAGCTTTAAGGACAATGACTACTCTGGCTTTGGACTTCGCGTCGGATTTGGTATCTACTTTGAATAAGCACGACACTATTACGATTCTGATATGCTGACTACAGATGAACTCGTTGACAGACTGATAGACCTGTCGTTCGCAGAAGATATTGGTGATGGCGACCACACCACGCTCTGCTGTATTCCCGAAGATGCTATGGGCCGTTCGCACTTGCTCATCAAGGAAGACGGCATCCTGGCTGGCGTGGAAGTGGCAAAGGAGGTGTTCCGCCGCTTTGACCCTGAGATGCAGGTGGAAGTACTGATGCCCGACGGCTCGCAAGTGAAGAAGGGCGACATAGCCATGATTGTCAGTGGACGGGTGCGCTCCCTGCTGCAGACGGAGCGCCTGATGCTGAACATCATGCAGCGCATGAGCGGCATTGCCACTATGACAGCCCGCTATGTAGAGCGCCTGAAAGGAACGGGGACACGTGTGCTGGATACACGCAAGACCACGCCTGGAATGCGCATGCTGGAGAAGCAGGCTGTGAAGATTGGCGGAGGATGCAACCACCGCATAGGCCTCTTCGACATGATTCTGCTGAAGGACAACCATGTTGACTTTGCAGGAGGCATTACCAATGCCATTGATCGTTGCCACAAATATCTGGAAGAGAAGGGACTGGACCTGAAAATAGAGATAGAAGTGCGCAATTTTGATGAACTGCAACAGGTGCTTGACCGCGGCGGCGTGAATCGTATCATGCTGGATAATTTCACCGTCAGCGATACGAAGAAAGCCGTTGATCTCATTGCGCATCGCTTTGAGACCGAGTCGAGCGGAGGCATCACTTTCGACACCATCCGCGATTATGCCGAACAGGGTGTTGACTTTGTCTCTGTGGGTGCCTTGACGCACAGCGTGAAGGGCCTTGACATGAGCTTCAAGGCTTGCTAGCACCATAAATCAAACAAGGAGGACTATGAAAAAACTATTCATGATGATGATGGCCTGTGTGCTGCTGGCAGCTTGTAAAAGCCCCGTGGCACAGCAGGTACAGATGTTGCAAACCGACGTTCCTGAGCGCCCTGCCGGGCAACAGGATGTACTGGAACTGACCGCTCCGCCCATGGACGTGGTGCGTGTAGGCTTTGTGGGACTGGGCATGCGTGGTCCTGGAGCCGTGGAAAGATTCAGCCAGATTGACGGAACTGACGTTAAAGGTCTGTGCGATGTGGAAGCTGACCGTGTGGAGGCCTGCCAGAAGCTGCTGGAGAAGCACGGGCGCCCACGCGCCACGGCCTATAGCGGCAGCACTGAGGCTTACAAGGAGATGTGTGAGCGCGATGACATTGACCTCATCTATATTGCCACCGATTGGGTGCACCATGTGCCCATTGCCCTCTATGCCATGGAGCATGGCAAACATGTGGCCATTGAGGTGCCGGCTGCACTGAACATGGAGGAAATATGGGCACTGATCAATACGTCTGAGCGCACCCGCAAGCACTGCATGATGCTGGAAAACTGCGTCTACGACTTCTTTGAGCTTGCCGCCCTGAACATGGCTCAGCAGGGACTGTTCGGGGAGGTGCTGCATGTGGAAGGCTCTTATCTGCACAACCTTGATGACTTCTGGACGGCCTACTGGAACAATTGGCGCCTGGACTATAATTCAAAGTATCGGGGCGATGTGTACCCCACCCACGGCATAGGGCCTGATTGCCAGGTGCTGAACATTCATCGTGGCGACCGCATGGAGTATCTTGTGGCCGTTGACACCAAGCCCGTGAATGGCCCGCGTGTGGTGAAGAAACTCACGGGGAAGGACTGCCCCGACTTCCAGAATGGCGACCAGACCTCAACGCTGATTCGCACTGTCAATGGGAAAACCATGCTCATTCAGCATGATGTGCTGACGCCGCGTCCTTATAGCCGTATGTTCCAAGTGGTGGGCAGTGACGGCTATGCCAGCAAGTATCCTGTGCATCAGCTGCTTTTCCGTCAGGAGATGCTCAGCAACAGTGGTATTCCCGACCACGAGAACCTGGATGCTCATTCTGCCATGCCCGACAGCCTTTGCAACGCCATGTTGCACAAATACCTGCCCGACTTTGTGAAGGAACTGGAGGAGACGGCCAAGCGCGTGGGTGGTCATGGCGGTATGGACTTCATCATGGACTATCGCCTCATCTACTGCCTGCAGAATGGGCTGCCCTTGGATATGGACGTCTACGATATGGCTGAATGGTGCTGTCTGGGCGAGCTGACCCGCATCTCGCTGGAAAACAACTCTTCTCCTGTGGCCATTCCCGATTTCACGCGTGGCGCTTGGAATCGCATCAATGGATTCAAGTACGCCTTCAAATAGCGGATGGACATGGTTGGGGAAGACATTGTCAGGCATTTCTGCCTGCAAGGCACGGTTTCGGCCATTGAGCCGCTGGGCAATGGACTGATTAACGACACTTATCGGGTCAGTACGGCCGAAAAGGAGCAGTCCGACTACGTGCTTCAGCGAATCAACCATGCCATTTTCAAGGATGTTGACCTGTTGCAACGCAATATTGAGGCCGTCACACGACATTTGCGCAGCAAGTACACTCAGGCTGGTTGCAGTGATATTGAC
>CAMNJH010000099.1 GCA_946541275.1 uncultured Prevotellaceae bacterium | reverse complement strand
TCGAGAAGTAGAGCAGCCGGCCACCGTCGTCCTGGAACAGCTTGTGGGCGGCCAGCACCTGCCGGTAGGAGGCGGCCAGCAGTTCAGCATACTTCACATTGCCCGAAGCCAGGCCGTCGTCATAGATTACCTTGTCCTGCTGGCGGCAGCGCTCCATCAGCTGTTCGTACTGGGCGTTCATCTCCTTGAACGCCTCGTGTATGGTCTTGCCGTTGCGGGCCCAATAGCCCTTGTAGTCCTTGTTGAAATAGCGAATGTCCTTCACCTCGTCATAGCCCACCATCATATAGCTGGCTGCCTGGGCCGTCTGCCCGAAGTCGTGCACATAGGCCAGTGAGGTCATGTAGCAAGGCGACTGGTTCCTGACCTCGCCCTCATAGGCAGGCAGCTGGCCCGTGGTGGTGAAGACGCTCTCCATAATGCCAGTGGGTGCCACGCTGACCTGCCCGTTCTGTCCCGACAGATACAGATAGCCCCAGTCAATGCAGATGAGGTCGCCCGCACGGCCCAGTACGGGCTGCGCCGTTGAGCCGGCCTTGGCATACTGCACGCCGTCGTGGGTCTCCATGCTGACGTCCACAGCCTGGGTTGGCTCGTTGACCGTCAGCCGGGGTGTGGTCGACAGGTAGAACTGCACATGGTGCTGCTGACCATCGGTGGAGCGCACCTGATAGCTAATGAAGTTAATGGGTGTGGAGAGGAGGTCCAGGTCAGTGATAATCATGGGAGCGGTGAAGACCACGTCGAGCTCCACAGGTCCGCAGCTGAAGGTGTAATAAGAAGAGGTGGCCATCACGTCGACGCTCTTCTGCTCTGCCACCTGCACGTCGGCTCCCGGCTGATAGACGTTCTCAAACAATCCGAAGTCCACATAGGCGCCGCCCGAGGTGTTGTGGCAATGGGCAGCCAGCACGTTGTCGCCCACCACCAGCTTGCTCTTCTCCTGGGCAGTGAGCTGGTGCGTCTCGCCCTGCAGCCAGGTCTCGCCCGTGCTGATGACCTGCGTACCATTGACATAGAGTTCGAACACATCGTCGTGCGAGAACTGTATCCAGAGGTCTTTCTCCAAGTCCTCAGCCGTGAGCGTCACGGTGCGGCGCACATAGATATCGCTGTTAGTGGCCGTCCAGGCATTGTGCACATTGGGATATTCCCCCACCGTGCCCCAGGCAGCCTTCTCCTCGCGCCATCCACTGTCGTTGAAGTTGCGCTGCGTCCAGCTGGTACCAGTCTGCGTATTGTAGCTCACACGTCCGGTCCACGAGTCACCACTGTCGCTCATCGGGGCTATGGGGTTCAGCAGATAGTTCTGGCCGTTGCCCATCCAGCGATAGTTTCTTCCGTCCACCCGCAGCAGACCCTCAATGGGTTTCTCAGCGTCCGACCAGTGGCGCACGCTGCCATCGGTCAGATGGTCGAAGGGCGACCAGAAGGAGAAGTAGGGGTCGTTCACCAGCAGGGGCACCGAGGGAAGCCTGAGGCTGGTGGTCTTGTAGGGCAGGAACATCTCTGCCGTCTGGGCCAGGGCAGCGCCCGAAAGGAGCAGCACCGTGACCATGGCCATGAGTTTTTTAGTCATCTTGTTCATGTTTTATGAGTTGTTTTTAGTTGCTACTACATTTTTACGTTTGCAAAATTACAACAAATAGACGGGAATACGCATTACTTTCTATCCAAAAAAGGTAAAAATCAGTTCAAACAAAGGAAAAAGCCTGCACCACTGCTGGCCCCAACGCGCGCGCGTTATTTCGCGCGAGAGGACGTGCTACAGGTGCTACCGGCAGTCATAACAGATTGGAAACATGAAAGTTACGGGTGCACGAACATTCAGGATTCGTGCTACCAGAAATGCTACTGGTGCTACCAAACTGAAAAGTGGGCGCCGCACGGGAAAAAGTCAACGAGATTTTTCAAAAAGTCGGCGCCGTTTTCCAAAAAGTCAACGCCCCATGAAAAAAAGTCGGCGACATTCTTTGAAAAGTCGGCGCCGCATGAAAAAATGGTCCATGAGACATGGAGAAAAGTAACGGGTCATTTTTCTGTATGTCTCATTTTTGCACAAATAGCCAGGAATGTGCAGGTGGATGCCAGTAGTGTTTCCAGTAGCATTTTGAGAAATCAAAAATGCACCCACAAAAGGTTGTATTACAGATGGTTACAAGCACCGGTAGCACTTGTAGCACTTTTTTTGCCCATTATTCACGCGCGCATGCGCGTAAAGGCTACATACGGGTCAACGAAACGTCGCATGGCCACGGGGAGTGACCATGCGACGTTAGGATGGTTTGCCAGTAAAGGCTGGATGCCTTACTTCATGAAGATCTTCTTGCCATCGCGGATGACGATGCCCTTGGTGGCGTTCTTGAGCTGCTGACCCTGCAGGTTGTAGATGGCAGCGGGAGCCTTGCCCGTCGTGGCGGTCATCTCGCTGATGCCCAGATTGTCCTCTGAGGGTTTCTCTGTGCCGAAGTAGGTGAGGCGGAAGTTGTCGAGTACCACCCAGTCGCTGTTCTTCTCGCGCATCTTCTGCACCAGGATCATCAGCTCCTGACCTGTAGCTTCAATGAGGAAGTCGGTCTTGTAAAGTCCGTTCTGGAAATACTCGCAAGCCTCGGTAATCCACATGGGGAACTCGCCCACATACAGGTTTTCGCCATTGGGGTCTTCCTTCATGCGAGGTGTGCCATCGTCGTTGTACAGGGGGTTGCCCTCCTCGTCGGTCTCGGGAATCAGGAAGCGGGCGGTGCTGCGGTTGCCCAGGCCGGGAGCCTGGTTGACCTCGTCAAGGATGTTGGGCAGTGCCACCTCCTCGAAGTTGTTCATGTTCACCAGCTTGGCAGCCCTGACGCGCTCTTCGCCGGCAGCCTCGGTACGTATCTGATTGGCATGGTCGCCATCGCGGTAGTAGCCTTGCACGCTGATTTTGTACCAGCCGGGCAGTACGTCGTACAGGGTCTGGCTGAAGTCGAACTCAGCAGCATTCCAGCACTCGAAGGCAAAGTCGGTGTGGTTGGAACCACGCTCCCAGACAGTGCCCGTGCTGTACTGGCTCACCCAGGCAGAGATGTCCTCGCGCTGGTTGAAGCCCGGCGACTGAATCTTGTAGGAGGCATCCTGCGGCTTGTCCACGGTAGCGGTGGCCAGCAGTGCGTCGCGCTCGGCCTTGGTGACCAGCTTCCACTCGTTGTTGACGTCGTTCACGCCATACATGTCGGTGTCAATATTGCCATAGGTTCCGGGACGATAGCCCAGCAGCATGCGCTCGCCGGTTTCCTCGTTCTTCTCACCATTGGCACGGGCAATGGCGTAGACGCCAGTCTTGCCTTCCACGGGAATGAACTCCCAGAGGGCCTGGGCGGGTGTGTCCATGTAGCCGTTATAGCCCAGGTACTCGCTGTCGCCGCCATTGTTCAGGTGGGTGTCGAACTTGAAGCCGCTGAAGGCATCGCCGTTCTCGGGGAATTCAGTGCCGCTGATAAGCGTGATTTCCACGCCGGGGAAGCCTACATAGGCATGGGCACCCCAGTCGCCGCCACCGCAGAGGAAGCGCTTCAGACCCACATTATAGACATAGAAGTTGCCATCGGCAGGTGTGGCACCGGCAAAAACGTCCTCGTGCTTGTCGGCCACCTGAATCTTGCGGGCCACCCGCAGCTGGTTCAGTGCGTCGTTGATGGCTCCCACTGACTCGGCCTCGGTGAGCACGGCCTGTGCACGAGCAATGATGTCATCGCTGACGCCTACCTCCTGTGCAAAGGGAATGGTCTGCTCCACAAACTTCAGGGGCTCCTGGGCATTGCGCACGTCGTTCAGGGCATTGATGAGCGACTGGGTGGCATTGCGCAGGGCATCGAGCGTGGTGGCTTCGGTGCGGGCAGCACGGCCAGCCTCAAGGGCTTTGCTGAAGAAGGAAGTGATGACGCCGTCCTTGAAGGCCTCGGCATTGGCCAGGGCCACATTGTACTCCTTGGTGGCCAACAGGGCCTCGCGCAGAGCCACCACTGCATCCTGGATGGTAGTGGCATTGGTGCTGCTCTGGGCATCCTTGGCAGCAGCCAGGGCATTGCTCAGCAGGGCGGTCTTCTCGCCGTCGTAGGCCTCAGCCTCGGTGATGGCGGTAGCCAGATTGGCCAGCACTTCGCTCAGGTCAATCTCGTTGCCCAGATAGGTCAGCTCGAAGTTGTCGAACACGGTCCAGTCGTCCTCCACGAAGCCGTCCTTGATGACGCCAATCTTCAGTGTGCCATTGCTGACGACCACGGTGATGGGCTCGTTCCAGTAGCCACCCTTGAAGAAGCAGTTGGAGGCGCGGTCCAGTGCATTGCCGGGCACGGTGTTGCCAGGAATGTAGACACCACCCTGGGGCACTGCATAGGCGTCGAGGTCTTCCTCGGTGACGCCACTCTGGCAGATGGACATGAAGGGATGGGTGACGTCGTTGGCAAAGTAGGAAGCGCGGATGACCTCCTCGCCAGCCACGTACTTATTACCTATCTCCGACTCATGGCCATCACGATAGAAGCCCTGTACACGCAGTTGGTAGGTGCCGTTGGGAATGCCGGTCAGCGTCTGCGAGAAGTCAATGATGCGGGTTGAGTTCCAGCTCTCGAAGGCACGGTTGGCACGCACGATGCCGTCGCCACCGGTGACATTATTGCCCCCCTCGAACTGGCGGTGCCACTGCTCGAAGCGCTGGTCCTGGTTGGCAAAATCGTGGGCCCCAATGAGCCAGGTGGCATCCTTCGGACTGGCCTTCGTGGCCGTCATCAAATCAGCCAGGCGCTCCTCGCGGGTGACCAGCTGCCAATTCTCGTTCCAGCCGAAGTCGTCGAGGTTGCCCTCGTCGTTCACATTCATGAAGTGCTCGTCGTCGGTGAAAATCTTGTACGTGTTGCTCACGCCAGCCACCGTTGTGGGCTGCAGGTTCCACTTCGTCACGGGGCGGCCGGTGTCCAGATAGAACTGGTCATCGCTGCCATTGATGCTGTTGTTGTGGCCGAACTTGGGGTTCAGCTGATAGCCGCCGTCGGCGAGTTTGATGATTTCCACGTCGAAGCCGAACTTGTCGACCTCAGCGCGTGTGGTCCAGTACTCAGCAATGCGGTTGTTGTTCTGCAGCCATTTGCCCGTCTCAACCTGGTAGAGGTAGAACGTACCGCCATCCTCGGGCAGCACATTGCCG
The DNA here is from genome assembly GCA_946541275.1 of uncultured Prevotellaceae bacterium. GTDB lineage: Bacteria > Bacteroidota > Bacteroidia > Bacteroidales > Bacteroidaceae > Prevotella. The sequence continues at coordinate 5,317 of CAMNJH010000099.1, read as the reverse complement.
GCCCAAGGCGACGTCTGTGCCTGCATGGCTGAAGCGCCGAGCAGACCCAAGCCTAAAAGTAAAAGTCTTGATTTCATAAGCTTTCAGTTACTAAAATATATGTAATAGTTTTTATTGATGGTGCAAAATTATGGTTTTTCCTGTGATTCCAGGGAGAAATACTTTTCAGAAAAGGCAAAAATCTAACCAAACCGCTATTTCAGTGCCACTTTCCGTGTGGAGCCGTCCATCTGTTGCTCAATGACAATGCCTGGCAGCGCCGGGGCCTCTATGCGCATGCCGCCCAGACTGTAGGTGACGGCAGCCTCGTGGCCACCTGCCGAGGGTGAGGGCTGCTGATGATGAACGCTGGCGGCATCGCCGAACAGGGGGGCGGCGGCGGTCTGCGAGGGAATGCGGTTGCGAATCTGGGGCCAGCCATCGGCACCCCAGGTCACCTGGTCCATGTACACCTTGCGGCCTGCCTCGGGCTCGGCGGCATCGTAGCCATGGTACAGCATCCAGTACTGGCCGGCATCGTCCTGCACCAGCTCTGAGTTGTGGCCCGGCCCCACCACCTTGTTGCTCTTGCCCAGCAGGGGGGAGAAATGATTTTCCATGGCGGGACGCCCCAGCTGGTTCACATAGGGACCCAGCAGACTCTGCGAGCGGGCCACCACAACGCGGTAGGTACTGTTCAGGCCGTCGCAGCAGGTGCCGGCCGAGCCGAAGAGATAGTAGTAGCCGTCGTGGAAGTGGATGTAGGTGCCCTCGGTCAGCGTGCCTGCTATCTGCACTTTCTCGGCCCCGGGCTTCACGCTGAGCCCGTCGGCGCTCAGCTCTATGGCATAGATGCCGCGGAAGCTGCCCCAGAACAGGTATTTCCGGCCGTCGGGTTCTTCAATGTAGAAGGGGTCGATGCTGTTTTGCACGCCAATCTCACTGGAGATGAACAGCTTGCCCACGTCGGTGAAAGGGCCCGTGGGCCGCTGGGCAGTGGCCACGCCGATGCCGCATTCCCACTCGCCTCCCCAGGTCGACTTGGAGTAGTACATCACGTACTGGCCGTTAATATAGTTGATGTCGGGCGCCCAGATGTTGCCGTTGGGCACCATCTGCGGCCGTGTGCGGTCAGTGAAGGCGGTGCCCATGAACCGCCACGACACCAGGTCGTCTGAACGGTAGATGGGCACGTTGCGGGTGTTCTCGGTGGCATAGAGGTAGAAAAAGCCATCATCGGCCCGGATGACGGTGGGGTCAGGCAGACTCTTGTCAATGATGGGATTGCTGTACTGCGCCTGAGCCATGGCATCCGTCAGGGCCATGGTCAGGGCAATCATACAAACGGCTAGCGTTCTCTTCATATATTTGGATTGTGATGGTTTTCGAATGCAAAAGTAAGGCATAAATGCTCAAAAAGGGGAAAAATTCTGTTCAAAAAACAATAGTTTCTAGCAAAAAGGCCTGGTAGAAGTTTTTTTAACAGTTCTGACACCCGCAGATTGAAATGAAATGATTATCTTTGGGGCATGAACAGAGTACGTCGCCTTACATTATTATTCCTAGCATTGCTCATCAGCGGCCAGCTGATGGCCCAGTCCGTGGAGTTCAACCGCTTTATGACCTCCGACGGACTGAGCGACAACAATGTGCTGTGCGGACTGCGCGACCGCTATGGCTTCATGTGGCTGGGCACCAAGAACGGGCTGAACTGCTTTGACGGCTCGCAGAACATCGTGTTCCGGAACATGGTGGAGGAGAACGCCAGCTTCGAGAACAACACCATCACCTCGCTCTATGAGCATGAGCAGGACATCTGGTTCGGCGGCTCCTTCGGGCTCTACGTCTACCATCGGCAGACCAACAGCTTCAGCCGCTTCAACAAGCGCACCAAGTACGGAGTCAGCATCAGCAGCACCGTACAGGACATCACCTCCAGCCAGAATGGCTACATCTGGATAGGCACCCAGGGCCAGGGACTGTTCATCTACGACCCGAAGACCGACCAGCTGTGGCAGGACAGCCGCCACGGCACCTTCATCTGCGACATCTTCACCGAGAACGACAGCCCCGTGTTCCTGGCCACGCTGCAAGGACAGATACTGCTGTACACCCAGACGGGCGAGTACTGGAAGCAGTACATGATACCCGACTACGTGCCCGACAAGAACAATCTGTGCATCACCAACATCAACCAGCGCATCTACATAGGAAGCGAGCACGGCCTTTACACCATACAAAAGGGCGAGCCCAACATAGAGCGTGTGGCTGGCATTGAGGGGGATATTCACGCACTGGCCACCAAAGGCCCCGACCTACTCATCGGAAGTGAGCATGGCCTGTACCGCTATCAGCCGGGCAACGGGCAGCTGACACGCTTCCACAACTCTTCGGGCGACAACGAGCTGATGGACGATTTCAAGGTGAACGCCATGCTGTGGGACAACGACAGCACGCTGTGGGTGCTGACGCAGATGGTGGGCGCCTACTACTACAACACGTCCAGCAACGGCGTGCAGGAAACCACCCTGCCGGGCTCGGCACAAGGACGCATGATCAGGGCCGTGTGCGAAATGCCCGACGGCAATCTGTGGATAGGCGCTGACAACGGCCTGTACGTCTACGACATGCCCACCCAGCAAATCAGCCTGTACAGCACTGCCCCCGCCCTGCAGCAGGAAATCAACGCACTCATGCAGGACGGCGACCAGCTGTGGATAGGAACGCGCCACAACGGCATCATCGTGCTCGACACCCCGACGGGCAGCCAGCGCCACTACCAGTACTCTGCCGACCGCTCTTACACCGTGCCCACCAATGAGATTACCTGCCTGCTGTGCACGTCGAAAGGCAGCATCTACGTGGGCACCAGCTGGGGCCTCTGCCGGTACCAGCGTGACACCGAGAACTTCATGTGGTACTTTGGCATAGGCTCGCAAACCAATGTCACCAGCCTGACGGAAGACCAGGACGGCTGCGTATGGGTGGCCACCAGCAATCATGGACTGTTCAGGCAGAACGCGCCCGATGGCGACTTCATCAACTATACCTTCCACCACGACGAGCCACAAAGCATTGCCAGCAACGACATCTCCACCGTCTTCTGCGACCATCAGGGCACCATCTGGGTGGCTGCCAACGGCGGAGGCCTGAGCCGCTACCTGAAAGAGACCGACAGCTTCGAGGACTTCGGCTCCAGCGTGCCGGCACTCCAGGAGCAGCAGGTGCACTTCATCGTGGAAGATGCCAGCCACAACCTCTGGCTGGGCATCGAGACGGGCGTCATGAAACTGAATGCCGAGCGGAATGCCAACCAGGTGCAGATACTGCACTCCAAAGGCGACTTCCAGCGCAAGCAGAAGCCCTACAACTCGGCCATCATCACCCGATGGGGCGAGCTCTTCGCCGGCCGCTACAATGTGCTGTCGCACTTCATGCCGCAGAACGTCACATTCACCAAGGACAGCGCCCCCGTCTACATCATGTCGCTCTCACTGCCCTATCAGCAGGCCGACGGCAGCGGAAAGAAGACAGGCGACTACCATTGGCCCTTCAGCAATGGCAGCGTCACCCTGCCCCACTCTGACAACGACTTCACGCTGCACTTCTCTGCCCCCCAGTTCACGGGGAGCAACAGCGAACTGCGCTTTGAGTACATGCTCGACGGAATCGACAACACCTGGTCAAGAGGCACCAAGAATGCCGAGGCCACCTACGTCAACATCCCACCCGGCGAGTACACCTTCCTGCTTCGCAAGGCCGGCAATGCCGACCCCGAGCAGTATGCCCGGCTGCAAATCACCGTACTGCCGCCCTGGTATCGCACCACGCTGGCCTACATCATCTACGCCCTGCTCATCGTGGCCTCGGTGTTCTACGTCGTCAGCCGCTACAGCCGCCGTGTGCGCCGCCGCTACGACCAGCGCATGAAAGAATACCAGGCTCAACAGGAGAAATCAAATTTTGAATCGAAGATACGCTTCTTCATCGACCTGGTGCATGAAATACGCACCCCCCTCAGCCTCATCAGCCTGCCCCTGGAGGCCATTGAGGAGAGCTTGGACGAGAAACCGGCGACGGGTGAGAAGAGCGACGACAGCAGAGAGGACAGCAAGCTGAAGGAGCACACCAGCGCCATTCGCCGCAACATGAACTACCTGCTGGGCATCACCAACCAGCTGCTGGATTTCCAGAAGGCCGACAGCGGCAACCTGCAGCTGAACCTCACCTACAGCGACGTGGGACAGCTGCTGAACAACATCTACCAGCAGTTCACCGACGCCATGGAGGTGCAGGGCAAGCGCATACAGCTGCAGCTGCCCCTCCAGCCCGTCTTCACCACCCTCGACGTGGACAAGGTGCAGAAGGTGATGATGAATCTGGTGGGCAATGCCGCCAAGTATGCCAAGAGCGAGATTATCATCCGCCTGGAGCAGCTCTCGCTGGAGCAGCTCTGCATATCGGTCATCGACGACGGTCCCGGCGTGCCCGAGGCCGAGCGCGAGAAGATTTTCGACTTCTACTACCAGATAGCCCGCGACAGCGTGGCTGCCACGCTGGGCACGGGACTGGGACTCTCCTACGCCAAGCGGCTGGCCCAGGCCCACGATGGCGACCTGCTGCTCAGCGAGTCGGTGGGAGGCGGCAGCAACTTCCAACTGCTGCTGCCCGTGAAGGAGGGCAAGCCCACCGGCAGCACTGCCATGGCCCCACAGGCCGCCGACTCAGCAGCCCCCAGCCAGGACTCCGCCACCGAACAGCCAGCTGCCCCCACCTTCCGCGTCCTGCTGGTGGAAGACAACGAAGAGCTGCTGCAGATGACCACCAACGCCCTGCGGGCCCACTTCCGCGTGCTGAAAGCCCACGACGGGCAGGAAGCGCTCGACGTGCTGCAGTACAACGACGTCGACGTCATCGTCAGCGACGTCATGATGCCCCGCATGGACGGCAACGAGCTGTGCCAGCGGGTGAAGACCGACATCAACTACTCTCACATCCCCGTCATCCTGCTCACCGCCAAGACCAGCGTCGAGGCCAAGATTGAGGGCATGCAGAGCGGAGCCGACGTCTACGTGGAGAAGCCCTTCTCAGCCAAGCAGCTACAGCTGCAAATCAATAGCCTGCTGCGCATGCGACAGCAGTTCCACGAGCGCATGCGCCAGATTGACGGCGCTGCTCCCACCGTCTCTGCCGAGGGCACCTATGGCCTGAACCAGCAAGACCTGCAGTTCATGGAACGCCTGCAGCAGATGGTGGCAGAGAACATGCGCGACGAGGAATTCTCCATCGACCTGCTGGCTGAGCAGATGAACATGAGCCGCAGCAGCTTCTATCGCAA
>CAMNJH010000098.1 GCA_946541275.1 uncultured Prevotellaceae bacterium | reverse complement strand
CCATGGAACCCAGATTGGCCGAAGCAGTGACGGCTTCAGCGAATGGGGTATGGGAGTTGACTTCACATGCTATGGTTTTTACCTTGATTACTCATTTCTTATCAACACCCATGAGAATGATGTCCGTGTAGACAAGTGGGATGACAAGCGTGGCTGGTCGTTTCACGCAGGTTATCAGATACCTATAAGCAAGACCATCAGAATCATTCCACAAGTCGGTTATGTCCGTGGTGACTATGGCGTTACAGACGGCTGGAACTGGACTGTCACCAACAATGGCATCAGGAACCATTTTGACAGAAGACAATAAATGCAGCCATTTTGACTGCATTTTATAGAATATTTATGCCAACTGCGATGTTATTGCCATTGTTTTTGCGGATAATACTATCTGAACATTACTCAATGAATTCCCAGAATCCATTACGCTTACCGTTCAGTCGCTTTACAATCAGTTTTTCCTGAAGCGCAACAGTAATCGTCTTGACGGTTCGTTCAGACTTTCCGATAGCTGTGGAGGCAGTCGTCACTCAATTTTGCACTCTGGGCCAAGGCCAATATTTGCACTTTGCTAGTTCACCACTTTCTTCCCGCCAACGACATACACCCCATGGGGCAGGCCGTCGAGAGTAGATGCTGCAGTCTTCACCTTTCTTCCGCTTAGGTCATAGACATCATGTGGTGCTACAAAATCCTGTTTGATGCTAATAACGTCAGAAGGATGTGCCATTATAGAAGATTTGTCTATGTCAATTATAGTTCCTTCGGCGGGTCCACCTTGTTTGTTGTCTTGAAGACACGCTACAATACTAAGTTTATTTTTGTTCTGACAAAGGCTCTGAGTCAGTTCAGATAGTCGTAAGGTATATGTTTGCTGATGCGTCTCACCATAAATGAAAGATTCCTTTAATTTATTATGATAATACCCAACTGCAACGTCAGGATACACCATATCGGTGATGGTATAGGGCAACTCTGTAAGGGGCTGTAGATTCGGGTCTTCTACAGTACTGCCTGCATAACCGTTTAATTGTTCCCATTCTGAACCCTCTCCTTTCAGTCCGTCTTCAACAAGTATGTAATTAATTAAGTATAATCTGTCTTCTTTTGGATAATGACTCATGTTGACAGTTGACTCAGTTACAATTGTAATTTCCGTCTGCTCTGCATCGACCCATTGAGCTGAAAGAATTTTCACCTTACCAAAATGTGGTGTTGCTATTTTTTTATCTACAAGGTCAAGGATTCCAAGAGGCTCTGAACCTTCTCCATAGTATGGATCATAATAGTGGATGTCACCTGTTTCATCACGCCACCCTTCATTACCTTCTACTTGGCAAGTAGGAGTAAAAGGAATGTACGAGAAGGGGTGACTCCACATGATGTCACCAACATGTTTGGATGCTCGGATTACTTTGTCTCCGTATTTCTCTTTAACCGTTTCTAAACCAATGTTAGAGCGAAGGGCCCAGATGCATTGGGTACTAGTATTGTCCTCTATCAGTACTTTGTGGTCAAGCACAGGGATATATACGCAAGCAGTTCCACAGGTATTCGGTCGAATATCAGCACCATAATCAACCGCCTCACCATTCATCTTGACAATATCAAACAAAACATTCACTTCCTTTCGCTCATAAAAGTTTGGTAGAGTGAAGGGCAGCGTAAATGGTTTGCCATTTGCGGCAATGGGCTGTGGGAATTCGTATGTCTGTTCCTCTCCTTCAACGCCATCGATAATTGGAATATATGAGATTGTGTATATAGGATTTTCTCTCTGATTCACAAAATTGATGTTGATAGTCACAGGATTCCCATAGATAAAATATTGGCGGCCTAAATGTTCAGGATAGGCGATGTCCATAGGACGTTCTAACAGAGGCTCTCCTTCTTTGATATTCCTGAAACGCCCCCACTCGTCATCGGCTTTGAAACTGTTTGTTGTGCCTTCAGGTACATACAAGGTGGTACTCATATAAGTATCATCGTCGAAAATAAGTTCTTTCGTATCATGAGCGATAGGTGTGGACGATCGAACTGTAACTGTTGCTAGCGGTACCGTGGAAAAGGCATCTCTTCCTATAAAAATCAAACTTTGTGGCAAATCTATGGATGTGAGTGCACATCCATGAAAAGCTTCACGCCCTATTCTTTTCAGACCTTCATGGAAACTTACGTGAGCGAGTTTAGGACACTCATAAAAAGCGACTTCTTCAATAATTTCCACACTTTCTGGTATATCAATCTCCTTTAAATAATAATTCCAGACAAAAGACCTATTTTCAATCTTCTTGATGGTGTTCGGCAAGTAATAAATAGTCTTCCCACTTTGAAAGAAAGCCCATTGACCAATTGCCACTACTGTATAACCGTTAACTGACGATGGAATTGTCAAGGTATCTCCTTGACTTGAAATGATGTCACTCACTTTGCATGTTTTTTCGGGCTCACTGATAATCGAAAAGACTAGTTCATCGCCTTCTATTGAACTTGCCACGAAAGTGTCACCATCGTTTCCCCACATTGTAGAATAGCTCAAGAGGGCCAATAAAGTAATAAAATATTTCATAAATATACTGTTTATATTAGTATTATCTTCTCTCTTTGATCAAAACTGCACAAACTCTCCGATATAGAGAGGCCACAGACCCGCCATATCTCCTGTCAGGCTTCCCCTCCCAATCGACTATGACTGAGGCCTATGCTCAAGCAATATGTCTTGTGTCCCTTACAAACACGCTTGCAAAGATACGAATAATCTTCGAGGTTGATGCAAGCAAAGAGCAAATTTTTCACAGAATTATGCCATTACCCTTCTCATCGCCTTGATGGCATCCAATGTTATCGTCTTTCTCACTCTTCATTACATCGTCCTTTCAAAGATTGGGTCATCGAATTCATAAAGTATCGTAAAACTGATGACAAAGATACGAACTTTCCATGGAATATGTTTACCTTTGTGGAGTAATTTTATAAACTAATAACAAACACGATGATGAACATACTTATCCTACAGGCCTCCCCGCGTGCGAATGGCAATACCGCTTGGATGGCGGAAGAGTACAGGAACGCTGCCGAGGCCGCAGGTCACAACGTCACATTGGTTAACGTGTCGAGGAAGAAGATTGCTGGCTGTCTGGCCTGTGAGTACTGTCATAACAAAGGCAATGGTGCCTGCATCCAAAAGGACGACATGCAGGAAGTCTATCCCCTGATGGCCGAGGCTGAGGTGTTGGTCTTGGCAGCTCCCATTTACTATTTCACCCTCAATGCACAGATTCAGGCTCCCATTCAGCGCATGTACTGTGTGAACGCCCCTGCCAAGGTGAAGAAGATGGCACTGCTGACATCATCATACTCACCAGGCGTCTACAATGGAGCCATTGCCGAGTATCACGACATCTGCAACTACTGGCACGCAGAAGATACCGGTATTGTAACCGCTAAGTTTGATGAGCAGAAGACCGAAGAGACTAGGCAGAAAGTTATTGCTCTTGTCAGCAAGATTTGATGCTACCGTATTCTCGGTTCCAGTGTTGAACATATATCGAAGTTCCGTCATGACCAGACGCGAAGAACTGTTGCAGAATGCTGCGTTGCAGGAAGAACTGCGGAAGATGCAGGCAGGTGAGCCTTACGATGCCCACACGCCTGAGATGTATGCCTGGCGTGACGAGACCAAGAAACTGCTACGCAGGCTGAACATCACTGAGTATCATGAGCCTTCGATGGCTGAGATTACTCGAGAGATTCTGCCTAATTCAGCACCAGATGTCTTTGTCGAGCCGCCCTTCCATTGCGACTATGGCAATCTCATTTTTGCAGGTGAAGGCGTCTTTATCAATTTCGGATGCATCATCCTCGACGGAGGTGGCGTTTATATAGGACGTAAGACGCTGATAGCCCCCGGAGTCCATATCTACACCGCAGAGCATCCCCTCGATGCCGTTGACCGTGACGAGTGGGAGATGTGCCGTCCCGTCAGAATCGGCGAACGCTGCTGGATAGGTGGCGATGTCACAATATGTCCGGGTGTCACCATCGGTGACCGCAGCGTCATCGGTGCCGGCTCCGTCGTCGTCAGGGACATCCCAGCCGACTGTGTTGCCGTGGGCAATCCCGCGAAGGTTATCAAGCAGGTTAATCAAGACAAAAGCAATTTAAACAAAAACAATGATAATTGAAGATGAAGAAGATTCTAATGATGATGGCGGCAGTGCTTGTTTTTGTTTCTTTTGCTCTGTCATTAGGATTTCTTCTCCTTTGACGAGCATTTCTGTCAGGTAACTATTGAGGAAAGCTTTGCGAGGGTGTTTAACCACTATGCCCTTTTCTACGCTCCACTGCGACGGGAGAAGGTCTATTCCCATCGGCAGCATAAAATTGTTTTGTTTTGTGTTCACCATAATTTTTAGTGGTGAAGTGCCGTCTTTCTTAATACTACGACGGTCTAAGTAATAATTCAGTGTTGCCATGTTTCTACATTAAAAAAAAAGTCATTAATAGGCAGCACTTTGGCGTAAACTTTGGCTTCAGAAGTTTGCATTATATTTGCATTATTGGCTGGGCCAAAATGTGCATTTTTGTGCAAAAATGTGCCAAATTGTGCATTGCCGACGTTTTTTTTAATGTCTGACAAAGAATGTTCTTGGGAATGTAAAAGGCTGAAAACCAGCCTTTTGGAAGCGGAGAGACCGGGATTCGAACCCGGGAAACGCTTTTGACGTTTACACGCTTTCCAGGCGTGCCTCTTCAGCCACTCGAGCATCTCTCCTTGCGTTAGCGGATGCAAAATTACATTTTTTCTTTCGTAAAACGGCCAAACGATGTTTTTTTTTAATTTTCTTTATATATTTGGCTGGTGCCTGATTGATGTTTTCGCCACTTTTTCGCTTTTGAGCGTGTGTCAAAGAGCAAAAATGCGTTCAGCACATTGGGTTGTCTGGCGGCTTACCTCCTCCTGGCTTACACCGTAAGCTTCGGCCAGGCGCTGCAACACCAGGGTGACGAAGGCGCTCTCGTTGCGCTGCCCCCTATGTGGCACGGGAGCCATGTATGGGGCATCGGTCTCCAGCACGATGCGATGGAGGGGAACGACGGCCGGCAGCACTTCGGGCAGATGGCTCTTCTTGAAGGTCAGCACTCCACCAATACCCAGGGCAAATCCGTCGAACTGCAACAGTTCTGCGGCCTCCAGTTCGTTGCCCGTGAAACAGTGGAACACGCCACCGGGAAGCTCTTTCTCATAATGGCGCAGCAGGCGCACCATCTCATTCTGAGCTTTGCGACAATGAATCATCAGCGGTAGCCGTGTCTCAATGGACCATTGCACCTGCTGGTCAAAAGCTTCTAGTTGCTCGTGCTCGAATTCTCGGCTCCAATAATAGTCCAGCCCCACTTCGCCGATGGCGATGGGGAGTGTTGATTGGTCAGAATTGAGCAGGGCGTGAATGTAGCTGAGCTGTTCTTGCCAGCCAGCTTCCACTTCCTCGGGATGTAGGCCCACCATGGGGTACAGGAATCCAGGATACTGCTGGCACAGCTGCAAGATGCGTTGCGATGTAGCAAGGTTGATGGCGGGCAGAAAGATGGCCTTGCAGCCTGCCTGTTGAGCCCGCCCGATAACTTGTTGCCTGTCCTGGTCGAACTCCTCGCCGTCCAGGTGCGCGTGTGTATCTATATAAATACTGTTCAAGACGGACTAATATTGGCGGTTCATCATCTCAGCTGTGTACTGGCGCAGCTGCTCTTTGCGCTCACTGCTGACGCTGACCTGCTCCAGCAATTTCTTGCCCTCTTCGAAATAGAAGTGAATCTTCTTCTCGCACAGCTGGCGGATGCCAATCTCGTCGTAAAGGCGGGTCACGGCAGTAATCTTCTCCTGACGGTCGAACTGCTTAGCATCTATCCAGTTCATCAGTTCTGCCCGCTGTCGTGGATTGGCTAGGTTGATGGCATTGATGAGCATGTAGGTCTTCTTGTTGCTGGTGATGTCGCCGCCGATAGCCTTGCCAAACACCTTCTCATCGCCATAGACGTCGAGCAGATCGTCTTGCAGTTGGAAGGCCAATCCTATCTGCTCGCCGAAGCGATAGAGCAAATCGGCATCTTTGGCAGAGGCGTCGCCCAGTATGGCACCGATTTTCAGAGCACAGGCCAGCAGTACGCTGGTCTTCAGGCGTATCATCTCAATATATTCCTCCTCGGTGACGTCGTTGCGTGTCTCGAAGTCCATGTCGTACTGTTGACCTTCGCCTATCTCCAGAGCGGTCTCCGTGAAGAGTTCCATCACTTGTGGCAGATAGCGTGCATCGCACTGCTGTATGCGCTGATAGGCCAGCACCAGCATGGAGTCGCCCGACAGGATGGCTGTGTTGGCATCCCAGCGCTTGTGAACGGTCTGGTTGCCTCGACGCAGGTCGGCGTTGTCCATCAGGTCGTCGTGCAGCAGCGTGTAATTATGGTACGTCTCCAAGCCCAAGGCCTGCATCATGATGTCGGCCGGTTCCTCTTTGTATAGGTTATAGCCCAGCAGCATGAGTACTGGTCGGATGCGCTTGCCACCCAGTGAGAGCACATACTTCACGGGCTCATAGAGTGACTGGGGCTGACGGTCGTAGGGTAGGGCGTCGAGCGCCTCATTCACTTTCTTCAGAATATCTTCAGCGTTGTAAATCATATATGTTGCAAAAATTATTTATCTGTTTATAATGGTTTAGATTCTGAACACCACGGGGATGCAGACCTTAGTGCGGCAGGGTTCGCCATTGAGCACGCCTGCTGTCCAGCGGGGCATTAGTCTGAGCACGCGTAGTACCTCGGCGTCGCACAGCGGATGCAGAGGCGAGGTGACCTTGACGTCGGTGATGCTGCCGTCCTTGTTCACAATGAACTCGGCCACCACTTTTCCCTGTATCTTCTGCTGTTCCAGTGATTTTGGGTATTTCAGGTTGCGCGTGAGCCACTTCATGAATTCCGTAGGTCCACCCGGGAACTGGGGCACGTCTTCCACCAGCCTGAGGCTCACAACGTCGTCTTCCACGGGTGGTGGCGGCTCTAGCTGTCCCTCCTCCTCCTCGGTGGCACTCAGGTCGTCGTCCACGTCGGTCTCCACGGGCTCGTCGTCTTCCAGCTGTTTCGTCTCCTCAACTTCCTCTACCACCACAATCTTGGTCTCGGGCTTCGGTTCAGCCTTAGGGGCCAGCATCATCTCGTTCTCCTCTTGCAGCAGCGGGGGCAGCTCCATTTCGTTCTCCAGGCGCGCCAGCAGTTCGGGGTCGTCCAGTGGGTCACTAGGTTCCACTGTGTACTCAAGGCCCACAAACACACAAGCCAGGGCTATCACTAGCCCTATCAGCAGGCGCTGTGTGCGCTGTCCTTCCAGGTCGGCTTGCTGGCTTTTCTTTATTTCCATCCATTTGCATGCCAGGTTGTAGAAAAACTACTGACCCTTAGCGGCAATAATCTTCGTCTGAAATCGTTAATATAACGAAATCCGTTTGCAAAATTACAAATTTATTCATAATTCATAATTCACAATTCATAATAATTTCCTATCTTTGCACTGAATTTTAGATATTTTAGATGAAAAAGGTTGTTTTTCCCGTCCTGCTCACCCTTTTTGCGCTTCATTCCCTGGCGCAAGACAGCCAGACCATATTCAATTTCCTGCGGCTGCCGGTGAGTGCCCATGTGGCGGCCCTGGGCGGTGACAACATCACCCTTACTGAAGATGACGCAACGATGCTGTTTCACAACCCTGCCCTGATTGGCCACGCTAGTGACCGCTCACTGACGCTGAACATGATGACCTATATGCAGGGCTCCGTCACGGGCAGTGCCAGCTATCAGCGCTACGTGGGCGAGCATGGCACGTGGGCCGTGCAGGGGCGTTTCATCAGCTATGGCGAGTTGAAAGAGACCACCTACGACCTGCAGCAGACGGGCACCTTCAGTGCCAAGGATATTGCCGTGGGCGGCACCTTCGCCTACAACCTCAGCAGCCGCATCAGTGGCGGCATCACGGCAAAGCTGGTCACCTCCTACATAGGCAACTATAATTCGCTGGCTGCTGCCGTCGACCTGGGACTGAACTACTTCGACGCTGAACGGCAGTGGAGCATCTCGGCCGTGGCCCGCAACCTGGGCGGACAGCTCACAGCCTATGAGGACGACTTCGAACCCATGCCGCTGGACCTGCAGCTGGGCGTCAGCAAGCGGCTCCTCGGTTCTCCGTTGCGTTTCTCCGCTACGCTGGTCAGACTGAACGACTGGCACTACGGCATAGGCAAGCACCTGGTGCTGGGCGCCGACATCTTGCTCTCCGAGCAGTTCTACCTGGCAGCAGGCTACAATGCTCTGCGTGCCACTGAAATGAAAATCACCGACAACGAAGGCAGCAGTGCCCACGGTGCCGCCTTGTCACTGGGCGGAGGCATACAGCTGGAGCGGCTGAAACTCCACGTAGCCTATGCCAAGCTGCATGTCAGCTCGCCTTCGCTGCTCATCAATTTTTCCTATACACTATGAAGAAAATCACCATCGCTATTGACGGCCATTCCTCGTGCGGAAAGAGCACTATGGCCAAGGAGCTGGCCCGTCGTCTGGGCTATATCTATGTCGACACGGGTGCCATGTATCGCAGTGTCACCCTCTATGCCCTTCGCCACAACCTGTTCCGCCAGGACGGCACCATCATGGAGGACGAGCTGCAGGCGCAGATGCCTCAGATTCGCATTTCGTTCCAGCTGAACGCAGAGACGGGGCGTCCCGACACCTATCTGAACGGTGAGTGCGTGGAACAGCTGATCCGGTCGCTGGAGGTGAGCAACCACGTCAGTCCCATCGCGGCCCTTCCGTTTGTGCGTACTGCCATGGTGGCCCAGCAACAGCAGATGGGCCAGGGCGGAGGCGTGGTCATGGACGGGCGCGATATTGGCACGGTAGTATTCCCTAATGCCGAGTTGAAAATATTTGTCACCGCTAGTGCCGAGGTGAGGGCCCAGCGTCGCTATGACGAGCTGCAGCAGAAAGGTATGTCTGCTGACTATGCCGACATATTGAAGAACGTGCAGGAGCGCGACTATATTGACTCCCACCGTGAAGTGAGCCCCTTGCGTCAGGCTGACGATGCCCTGCTGCTGGACAACAGTCACATGACCATTCCTGAGCAGAACGAATGGCTGATGAAGCAATTCCAGGAGCGAGTGGTGGAGGCTGATTAGTACGCTGCTGCACCATGGTATTCTATTTCTCGGGCACAGGAAATACCCGTTGGGCAGCCGAGCAGCTGGCAAAGGCCACGGGCGAGCAGCTGCTTTCAATTACCGACGAGCTGAATACGGACTGTGAATACTCGCCGGCAGAAGGCGAGCGTATTGGCTTCTGCTTTCCCGTTCACGGGTGGCAGCCGCCCCACATCGTCAGGACTTTTATACGCCAAATGCTCATTCATGAAGTTGCCGGCCATTTCGTCTATGCGCTGTGCACTTGCGGCGACAGCACGGGTCTGGCTGTGAAGATGCTGTCGAAAGAACTGGCCATGAGGGGCATTGGCCTTCATAGTTGCCAGTCGCTTATCATGCCCGAGAGCTATGTGTGCCTGCCTTTCATGTACACTGACAAACCGGAACGAGAACGCCAGAAAATTGATCAGGCCCGTCAGGACCTGGATGCCTTTATCAAGGTGGTTGTCAATAGGCAGACTGGCTTTAAGCAGCTGACGTTAGGGTTGACACCCTGGACATTCAGCCATGTCATTGGCGCCTACTTCAACCGCTTCATGATTACGGACAGGAAGTTCACCGTCGATGTGAATGCATGTATTCACTGTGGGCGTTGCGCCAAGGAATGTCCTGTAGGCAATATTGTGTTTGCCGACATTCCCCTCTGGAAGCACGGCGGTGACTGCACCTGTTGTCTCAGGTGCTATCACCACTGTCCCGTCCATGCCATCAATTATGGAAGCATTACGCGCAAACGCGGACAGTACTATTTCGGGCATGATCAGGGCACGGGAAAAGCTGTATAGCATCCCCTTTGCCATCGCGCGCGTGCGCGTAAATATGTAACGCATCGAAGTGCTACAAGTGCTACCGACGATTATAAGTGCTTGTAATACAGCGTTTTGTGGGTGCATTTTGTGCTTTTGGAAATGCTATTGGAGATGCTACCGCCACTGCATTACATCGACCTGCACAATATGGACTTTTTGTGCAAAAATGAGACATAGAGAAAAGTCGTGCACGACTTTTCTCTATGTTTCATGGATTATTATTCAAACGGCGGCGACTTTTTCCAAAACGGCGTTGACTTTTTGAAAAAACTCGCCGCCGTTTTACAAAAAGTCGCCGCCATTTTTGGTAATGAAGTGGGCCGCCAGTCATCCGGTAGCACCTGTAGCATTTCGGTAGCATCAAAGTCTGGTGAATTTGCACCCGCAAGTATCATAATTCCAGACTGTTAGAGCCTGCAGTAGCACTTGTAGCACCATTCCTCGCGCGAAATATACGCGTGCGCGCGAGAAGGAGGCTTGTTAATAACACGAAAACGTATATCGGAACATTCGTCCAAAGCTTGTAAAAATGGTGGACAACGAA
>CAMNJH010000097.1 GCA_946541275.1 uncultured Prevotellaceae bacterium | reverse complement strand
CCCAAGACCCACAGCTTAGAAGGCTGTTGCTCTATCCAGCTGAGCTACGGAACCTAGCCTGCAAACTAAGGAGGCTCCTTTATTTGCGGATGCAAAGGTACGGAATATTTTGCGAACTGCCAAATTTTCGTCGTGAAATATATTTCTGCAGGACTAATTTGGGGCAATAAATGTCACAAATACTTAATGTGTCAATTGTGATGACGTTGCTAAATGCTGAAGCGGATGTAGGCCCGGTCGTCGAAAGAATCATTACCTGCGACGAAGGCTTTTGTTGCCATGAAGCTGGGCCCGATGTTGAGCGGGTCATCTTGGCGCTGTTGCTGCAGGCGTGCTTCGCTCTCGCTGAGGGTGGGACAGAGGAAGGGGTAGCCATCAGAGGCTAGTACCAGTTCATGGGGCTGGAAGTCCAGGGTGAGCATCACCACCTTTGCCTCAGCCACGGGGAAGCCGTCCAGCACGCTGTAGGTTTTGTTCTGGTGTTGCATGGACTGCAGCATGTGGGGGATGATGGCCTGGCGAGCAGTGTCGTCGGTAAGGAAATGTTCACGGGGCAGGGGTGATGCCTTGATGATGTCAGCACGTTCTTGAGCCAGCTCCTGCTCATAGGGCTTGGGATTCTCGTACAGTTGCCCGTCCACGAGGCATTGGCAGTCGCCCACCATCCATATTTCGCGGCGTAGTCGGCTGAAGATGACGGCGGAGGCCGTCAAACGGTCTTCAGGGTGCTCGGCCAAGTGAGACAACAGCGACTGCTTATAACGGGAGCGGATGGCTCGGCTGGCACCCTGACAGAACTGATGGCAAGTGGTTTGAGCGGCCATCTTCTTGATGTATTTGCTGATGATGTGCATGGACAGCTCTCCATTAGAGGGCTGGCGAAGACTGAGGGGCATGCGGTGGCAGCGGAGCTGAGACTTGGAGGTGGAGCCATCGATGACACCCACAAAGTCAGGGGTGACGACGATGCCGTCCTCGTTTCTCTTTGCGGGGTTCTTCGGTACGAGGGCTTGTTCTAGGATGGTCATGTGTGGGACGGGGCTTTTGGAAAGAATGGGAATCATGAGGCTGATGGGGGGCTGCAGAGCCGAAGAGCTGAGGAATCAGTTCTGGGCGGCCTATGCGGCGTAGGCTTTGTTCTAGTGAGCGGCGCTCCTCGGGCTTGTACCAGAAGAAGTACTGGCGCTGGGCCTGCTTCTGCTGTGGCGTGCGGGCCGAAAAAACAGGCTCCAGTGTGTAGGGGTCCAGACCAGTGTACCAGGCTTCGGTGGCCATGGTCATGGGTGTGGGCGTGAAGTCCTGCACTTGCTCCAGCTGGAAGTCCATCTGCTTGGTCAGCACGGCTAGCTCGGCCATGTCTTCCTCGTGGCAACCGGGATGGCTGCTGATGAAATAGGGTATGATTTGCTGGCGCATCCCCTCTTCACGGCAGATACGGTCAAAGAGGCGCTTGAACTGCTGGAACAGACTGAACGGGGGCTTGCGCATGAGGTTGAGCACGCGTAGGCTGGTGTGCTCGGGAGCTACTTTCAACCTACCGCTGACGTGGCGGGTAATCAGTTCGCGGGTGTACTCTTCTGCCGAGCGGTTGGCGGCTTCATCCTGCCCTCGGTACAGTAGCAGGTCGTAGCGTACACCACTGCCAATGAAACTCTTTTTAATGGCGGGCAGGGCATCCACGGCGTGGTAGACGTCGAGCAGCGCCTGGTGGCTGGTGTCCAGATTAGGACAAATCTGTGGGTGGATGCAGCTGGGGCGTCGGCAGTGCTCGCAGGCTTGCTGGCGCCGCCCCCGCATGCCATACATATTGGCCGAGGGTCCCCCCAGGTCGCTCAGGTAGCCTTTGAAGTCGGGCATGGCAGCCACCTGCTTCACCTCGCGGAGAATACTTTCCTTTGAGCGGCACACCACGAACTTACCCTGATGAGCCGAGATGGTGCAGAAGGCGCAACCACCGAAGCATCCGCGATGAATATTGACCGAGTGCTTGATCATCTCGTAGGCGGGTATGCGCTTGTCCTTGTACTTGGGGTGGGGCAAGCGGGTATAAGGCAGGTCGAATGAGGCATCGAGCTCCTCCGTGGTCATGGGTGGGTAGGGTGGATTGACGACGACGGCACGTGCTGGCGTGCCCACCATTTGTATCAGGCGTTGTGCGTGCATCATGTTCGACTGTTCTTCAATGTGCCGGAAGTTCTCTGCCTGGCAGCGCTTCTCCATGAGACATTCCTCATGTGAGTGCAACAAGATGTCATTAGGGCCGATGCCGCCGGGGATGTCGTCAGCTGGCCGCAGGAAAACGGTTTGCGGCAAATCGGTGAGATCCTCCATCCGCTCGCCCTGGTCCAGTCGGCGGGCAAGTTCCAGAATGGTTTTCTCGCCCATGCCATAGCTGATGATGTCGGCCGGGGCATCACAGAGGATGCACGGGCGCAGCCTGTCCTGCCAGTAGTCGTAGTGCGTGAGGCGGCGCAGCGAGGCCTCAATGCCCCCCAGAACGATGGGCACGTCGGGGAAGAGCTGCCGCAGAATGGTGCTGTAGACAATGGTAGGATATTCGGGGCGTAGGTCGTGGTGTCCGTCGGGCGAATAGGCGTCTTCTGAGCGCAGTCGGCGGGCAGCAGTGTATTTGTTCACCATGGAGTCCATGCATCCTGGCGAAATACCAAAGAACAGGCGTGGCCGGCCCAACTTGCGAAAGTCACGGAAGTCGCCGTGCCAATCGGGCTGAGGCACGATGGCCACCTTGTAGCCGGCGGCCTCCAGTGTCCGTCCGATGACGGCTGCCCCGAACGACGGATGGTCAACATAAGCATCAGCAGAGAACAGAATCACGTCTAAGGTGTCCCATCCCCTGAGTTCCAGTTCCTTCTTGGTAGTAGGGAGGAAGTCAGTCAGCATTGTTTTTCCACTCCATGTAGTGCTGGAAGAGCTGCTGCAAACCAAAGGCCTTCATGTTGGAATTGTAGACCACGTCCAGGCAGAGGTCGAGCAGGTCTTTGTCGCGCCCATTCTCCGATTCCAGGAGTGAGCGGATGTTCATCTTCAGTTTGTCGAGCACTTCTTCGTCGACGTATCCATGCGAGTCGACCAGGTCGCGCAGCAGCTGGTATTTGTCTAGGGTGACCAGATGCTGCTCCGTTACTTCTATGGTTCTGGTGCCAGTGGAGTTAGCTTGAATCTTTGCCATGTGTTTAATTGGGTATCAAATAGTTGAGAATTCCTTGCATAATGGCCTGGCGCATGCCCCCGTCGGTGATGCACTCAAAGGGGAAGCCCATGGTGAAGGCCCGATAGTCAGTACCGCCATAGGCCACGGCTGCGCTGGTGTTGTTGGCGTAGACCATGGCGGGGAAGGCGGCGGGAACAGTGGGCATGAGCACGTCGGTGCGCGTTGCGGCGTAGTGCTGCTCGCCCAGCTGGTGGTAGAAGCTGAAGGTTGTTCCAAGCCCCGTCACTTGTCCGCTGGCGTCACGATAGTCGCAGGGGCTGTTCACCTTGAGCACGTCAGAAAGGAACTGCCGTTCGGCTGGAGCGGTCATGTCAGTGCCGATGTAGGCGCCGCTGACTAGCAGATTGCCGTGCTCGGCGGTGTAACGGCGTAGCCTTTCCTGCATGGCGGGGCGGAAGGACTTATAATTGATCAGGCTGTGGCCATCGTCGCGCTCCAGTCCCAGCAGCAGGTCGACCACGGAATACGGCATCAGGCTGAGATAGCCGCCCTCAACGGCTTGAGCAGAAGAACTGACTATGCTGAAGCGCTCTGTGGCTGCTATGGCCTGAGCATGTGTGCGGACATAGTTGAAATCATTGCCACCGATGAACTGGCCTGCCAGCTCGCTGGTGGAGAATCCCAGCCCCGTGGAGTCCTCGCGCCCTATGCGTGAAGTGTCGAACACTCGCTGCCGGCCCAGCCAGCCCGCTGTTGGCCCGTAGCTGACGCCGGGGTCTTCGTCCAAGTCAAATCCTTGACCATAGCTGCTGATAGCTGGTGAAGAAAGCCGATGGAAGCCGTTCACAATCAGGGCCTTGTGGGGTGTGGCGGGGTTGTAGTAGGCTGAGAGCACTTCAGTGGGGAAGCTGCGGCCACCATCGTTGACGGCTCTCACCTGGAAGCTGTAGAGCAACCCTGGCTGAAGCCTGACGTTGCACGATGTGCCTTTCAGCGGCGTGCCATTGTCGAAGTCGCCGTCGCCCTGTGCTATATAAAGAATGTAGCCCGTGGGAGCGGAGGTCTTTTCCTGGGAGTCGATGAGCCCCTGCCAGCTCAGCCGCACTTCACCTTTCTTGTCGGTAAACTCGCAGTGGAAATGGTCAGGAGGCAGGGGAGTCACTGCGTACTTGTCGCCATGGCGTGTGGTCACATAGCGAAGCAGGGTCTTATAAATGGAGCGAGCCATCCAGAAGCGGAAGTTCGGGTCGAGGCCATAGCGCATATCGCCAAAGTTCTGGTGCGACAGCGTCTCCAGAATAGAGCTGGGCACGATGGGAATGCGCGATTCCGAATAATTGCGGTCGTACAATTTGCGCAGTTTCCATTCGCCGAAGCGGTACTGCAGGTCTGAGGTGGTATTGTTGAGCAGGTCGGTGGCCAACTCTTTTGACATCTCACGACTATGGCCCGTGGCCAGTGTGGCAGGGCCAAATCCGGTGGTACAGATGGACAGCGTTCCATAGACGCCGGTGCCGTCAGGGGTGTATCCAGCATCGCTGTGCACGGCCAGCGAGAGCTCAATGGGCACTTTCAGGCCCACGGAGTCAGGAGCATAACAGGAGCCGCCCGTCAGGTAGTTCGTCATGTGCGAGCGCGAGTTGATATCGTCAGCATAGTCGTTCAGTCCGTTCCTGCCGCCATAGACGCTGTAGGGCATGCCCGACCACTGTGCGTTATAGCGTGCTCCCTCCAGACAGCGGGGCATGCCGCTGAGCTTTCCGCCCCGGGCAATGTTGCCCATTCCGCCGCCAAAGCGCACTGCATCGGTGGTGACCATGCCTCGTTTGTTGCTGAGGTTCGACACTACGACACGGTTGCCTATTGACAGGCCGGCGTCGAACTCGAATGTACCCAGATAGACCCATGTGGAGCCCCCCATCTGCTGATTGACGCGGAACTCGGTGGGCACGCCTTTGTGCCACACGGTGTAGTGGGCATCGTCAATGCTGCCAGGCACGGTCTGGTAGCTGACATAGACGGCATAACGACCTGTTTCCGGGAAATTGGGCTGATAGCTCACCTCGCTGGCCTTGTTCTTGCTCTTGGTGGTTTCGGCCATGCGCGCCGTGCCTGCCTGAAAGGGGTTTTCGCCATCGTGGTATTTGCCTTCATGCATGGAGAATCCCTTTCCGGGCGCCTGCTGCCAGGCATTGCGGAAAAAGCTTTCCTCGTAGCGGAAGGCAACGAGTGAGCTGGTGGGGTCGTTGTCAACAATCACCTCGTTCTTCTGCCAGTCGCGCTCGCGGGGAGAGAAGACCACGGCCCCTGCATCCTCCAGCATGGGGATAAGATAGGGGATGACGATGGTTTGGGTGAACAGGTCCTCGCAGGTGCAGAACAGCGATGGGCGCTGCCATCGCCATTTGGCCTGCCCTACATCGTAGAAGATGCCATGGCTGGCACCTA
The DNA here is from genome assembly GCA_946541275.1 of uncultured Prevotellaceae bacterium. Lineage (GTDB taxonomy): Bacteria > Bacteroidota > Bacteroidia > Bacteroidales > Bacteroidaceae > Prevotella. Next base: position 5,251 of record CAMNJH010000097.1, on the reverse strand, counting down.
TGGACAGGTGGTGGCCTTGCAGACCGCGGTCAATGGAGTAGGGCAGCGAGGTGTTCTTCACCCAGGGCTCGCCCTTGTGTTCTATCTTCCCCCAAGTGGTCTGTGCCGTTGCCTGGGAGAAGGGTAATAGAAAAAGTATAAGCGTGATGCCTACGAACCTCATTCGCGAGGCTATTATGTTCTGGTAGTATTTCATTCTCCGGAATAATTAGCTTTTGCCTAGGAGGGCAGACCTGTGGAGAAATTTTCGGGTTTGCGGCCTTTGAAGTCCTTGAAGTATAGTTTGATGGAAAGCATGTCGGCATCCACGTCGCCCGATGGGATGATGGTCTTAGTGCATTGTATCAGCTTGCGCTCATAGTCCAGCCCATAGAGCAGGATGGGGATTCCTGCTTTCTGGGCGATAAAGTAGAAGCCCTTCTTCCAGTCCTCCACGCGTTTGCGTGTTCCTTCGGGGGTGATGCACAGCCTGAAACTGTCGGCTTGGCGCACGGTGCTGGCCAGAGTGTCGGTCATGCTGGTGTGTTTCTGCCGATAGACAGGGATGCCTCCCATCCGTTTGAAGATGGGCCCCAGTGGCCAGAAGAACCATTCCTTCTTCATCAGGAAGTTGCTTTTCAGACCGTTGGCACGGTTGTACAGCTGTCCGATGAGGAAGTCCCAATTGCTGGTGTGCGGAGCCAGGCAGATAATGCATTTGTCAGGATGAACTTCCGTCACATTTGCAGTCCATCCCATTCGTTTATACAAAAGCCATTTACATATTTTCTTCCACATAGCTTGCGAGTCTGCTGAGTGGCAAGGCGCTCAGTGCGTCCCAGCCTCTTTTTCCTACCTATGGTGTCAGATTTCCTATAAATTGTTGATTTGGTCAGCTATCTCAATGACCTGGGCCGAAAAGCCCTCGCGCAGATTCTTAAAATAATCCTTGGCTTTCATGCCCGGTTCGGGATGCGACACTCGGGCGATGTAGTTGTGTTGCGTCTTCATGATGCAGAATAGCAGGGCCTCAGCATTTTCCTTGTGGTTCTCATTGCCATAGAGCGATGCGGCTATACACTCTGAGAAGAGCTCTTCGCAGATGCCGTTGATGGCGCGTTTCAGTGTCCTCTTGTTTGCCATTGTCTTTTACCTTTTTGTTCTACATCTGCAAAGATAGGAAAAAAAAATGGAACGGCCAACCTTTTATGCTCATTTTTTCTCTTTTTTTGCAGCTTTTTCTTTTTGCTCACTAGTGGGCAACTTAAAGAGTCGACAATCTGCGCTGTCAGTCTGTCGGCAGTTTCTGTCATTTTGTCGCTCGATATCAGCTTGGCATCGTAGTTGCATATAGCTTAGTGAACGCCGAAATTAATCGGAGCTCGTAAAGAAAAATATAAGTTAAACAAATAAATTTAGGAGGACAAAACTATGACACCGATGATGAGAACAAACAACTGGATTCCTGCAGTGTTCAACGATCTTTTCAACACGGACTTCATGCCGAAGGCAAGTGCCACGGCTCCGGCCATCAACGTAAAGGAAACTGACAAAGCCTACATCGTAGAGTTGGCAGCTCCCGGCCTCAAGAAAGAGGACTTCAACGTGCACATCAATGAGGAGGGCAACTTGATGATCAAGATGGAGAAGCACGAGGAAAAGAGCAATGAAGATAGCAATGCCCGCTACCTGCGTCGTGAGTTCTCTTACTCAAAGTTCGAGCAGACGCTGATTCTGCCTGATGATGTAGAGAAAGATGAAATCAAGGCCCATGTTGAGAACGGTGTGCTGACCGTTGAGCTGCCCAAGCACGAAGAGCAGAAGGTGAAGGTGAGCCGCCAGATAGAGATTGGATAACGATTAGTGAGCTAGGAGTTAGAAGTTAAGAGTTAGGAGTTAGGAGTTGAGAGTTAGGAGTTAAAAATAATTAAGGGAGAAACAAAAACTCCCTACTCCTAACTCTTAACTCCTAACTCTTTTGTACCTTTGCACCTCGAAAAGAAATTCTCATTATTAATAAAAAGAAAAATGGAAAAGAGTGCATTGCAGATTGCTCGTGCTGCCTACCAGCCCAAGCTGCCCCTGGGACTGCAGGGAAGCGTGAAGGCTGTGGAGGGCGAGCCCACACAGAGTGTTGACAACCAGGAAGAAATCAAAAAGCTCTTCCCCAATACCTACGGCATGCCGCTGGTAGAGTTCGTGAAGGGTGAGGAAGTGGCCCACGAGCCCATGAACGTGGGTGTTATCCTCAGTGGCGGCCAGGCTCCTGGCGGTCACAACGTCATCACCGGCCTCTTCGACGCAGTGAAGAAGCTGAACCCCGCTAACCGCCTCTATGGCTTCATCCTCGGCCCTGGCGGTCTGGTGGATCACAACTACATGGAGCTGACAAAGGAAATTGTTGACGATTACCGCAACACGGGTGGCTTCGACATGATTGGCTCTGGTCGTACCAAGCTGGAGAAGGTGGAGCAGTTCGAGAAGGGACTGGAGATTATCCGCCAGCTGAACATCAAGGCCATCGTCATCATCGGTGGTGATGACTCGAACACCAACGCCTGCGTGCTGGCTGAATACTATGCCGCCAAGAAGTATGGCGTGCAGGTCATCGGCTGCCCGAAGACCATCGACGGCGACCTGAAGAACTCGCAGATTGAGACCAGCTTCGGCTTCGATACCGCTTGCAAGACCTATTCCGAGCTGATTGGCAACATCGAGCGCGACTGCAACTCGGCTCGTAAGTACTGGCATTTCATCAAGGTGATGGGCCGCTCGGCCAGCCACATCGCTCTGGAGTGCGCCCTGCAGACGCAGCCCAACATCTGCCTCATCTCTGAGGAGATTGAGCAGAAGGCCATGAGCCTTTCCGATGTTGTGGACTACATCGCCAATGCTGTATGCCAGCGTGCTGCTGACGGCAACAACTTCGGTACCGTCATCATTCCCGAGGGTGTCATCGAGTTCATCCCCGCCATCAAGAAGCTCATTGCCCAGCTCAACGACGTGCTGGCCATGCCCGAGGCTAAGAACATCAGTCGCGACGAGCAGGTTGACTTTGCCAAGAGCCACCTGACCGACGAAAACCTGGCCGTATTCAACTCACTGCCCGTTGGCGTGGCCCGTCAGCTGGCCCTCGACCGTGACCCCCACGGAAACGTGCAGGTCAGCCTGATTGAGACCGAGAAGCTGCTCAGCACCATGGTGGCCCAGAAGCTGGAGAAGATGAAGAAGGAAGGTACCTTCAAGGGCAAGTTTGCCACCCAGCACCATTTCTTCGGCTACGAGGGACGCTGCGCTGCCCCCTCCAACTTCGATGCTGACTACTGCTATGCCCTGGGCAACAGTGCCGCTCAGCTCATCGCTGCCGGCAAGACGGGCTACATGGCCATCGTGAAGAACACCACCGCTCCTGCTGCTGAGTGGAAGGCCGGTGGCGTGCCCATCACGATGATGATGAACATGGAGAAGCGCAACGGCGAGATGAAGCCCGTCATCCGCAAGGCTCTTGTCGAGCTCGACGGTGCTCCCTTCAAGTGCTTTGCTGCTCAGCGTGACCGCTGGGCCCGCGAGACGGCTTACGTGTATCCCGGCCCCATCCAGTATTGGGGACCCACTGAGGTCTGCGACCAGCCCACTAAGACGCTGGCCTTGGAGCAGGGCAAGTAATCTGTGCTTCTTTGAAAGCAACTAAAACAACGGGGACAACTTCTCTGTGAGTTCATCTGGCAGAGAAGTTGTCCCACTTTAATGAACTACCTTTGCATTAGTGAAGGAAAAAAAAGCTCCCCAGAAGTCAGGAAAAGCCGCACCACAGAAACCCCGCAAGCCTGTTCGCCGAAAGACTGCCAAGAGCCGGCACAAGCAGCGTGGGATGAAGAAGTGGCTGCGCTGCTTCCTGCCTGGTTGGCCCACTTGGCTCGGGGCCGTCATTGTGGTGGTCACCTGCTGGATACTCTACAAAGCTCTGGCCAACCGCGAGGTGAGCACAGCCTACAGCATTCCCGAAGGCTACACCGTACATGGCATTGACGTGAGCCATCATCAGGGAGCCATCAACTGGGAACTGCTGCGCAACCAGGCCATCATTGACGGGCACCCTCTGTCCTTCGTGTTTATCAAGGCCACCGAAGGGGGTGACAACGTAGACTCGCGTTTCATACAGAATTTCAGCGCGGCCCGCCAGTATGGCATCATGCGCGGAGCCTATCATTTCTATCGTGCCTCGGTGCCTGCGAAGAAGCAGGCCGAGCATTTCATCAAGCATGTGCAGTTGGAGAACGGCGACCTGCCGCCAGTGCTCGATGTGGAGGTTCGACCCAGTGGCATCAGCGATGACAGCTTCAGGCAGGGCATCCTGGAATGGCTGGTCCGCGTGGAGCAGCATTATGGCGTGAAGCCCATACTCTATACCTACCATTCTTTCCGACAACAATGGATGCGCGACTCCGTCTTCAACCATTATCCTTTCTGGATAGCCCACTACTACGTGGATTCCGTGCGCTATCGTGGCCCCTGGGCCTTCTGGCAGCATAGTGACAGTGGTCAGCTGCCCGGCATCAACGAGAATGTTGATTTGAACATCTTCAACGGCAACTATGAGGAGCTGCAGAGGCTGACCATTCAAAAAGGGGAACAGTGAATCATGCAGAGGTTAGGCTCTTACGCGCGCGCATAAAAAGGGGAAAAATGTGCTACAAGTGCTACTGCGCTTATAACTAATTGATTACTTGGTTGTTGTGGGTGCATAAACGGTGCTCGAAAGTGCTACCGAAGTGCTACCGATTCTGCTACTGGGCCTTTGGGGGAATATCCATGCTTTCTGGGAAAAAGTCGTTGAGATTTTTTCAAAAGTCGCCGACTTTTTTTCATACGGCGGCGACTTTTGAAAAAATGGCGTTGACTTTTGAAAAACGGCGTTGGCCTTTTGAGCTGGTAGCACCTGTAGCATTTTCGGTAGCACTTTCAAATGTTAAAAATGCACCCACAACTATCATCCATTCAAGCGGTTACGGACTGCGGTAGCACTTGTAGCACTATCTTTCTCGCCCTATATATACGCGCATGCGCGTGCGAAACCTCGACATCTAATCTATCGGGTCAAACTGTCTTGTTATGGTGGAGCGTGAGGCGGAGGTGTTGTCCCGGGCCTGCTTGGGCGTCAGGTTCTTGGAGGCCTTCTTATCATAGACAGCCTTGCCGTTTTTCCAACTCTTCAGAATTTGCCATTCCATGGGCACCATTATGTCGCCCTTGCTTTCGATGATGACGATGT
>CAMNJH010000096.1 GCA_946541275.1 uncultured Prevotellaceae bacterium | reverse complement strand
TCACAGAGGCTGGCGAGTTCTGGGACATTTACAAGCTTGACGTTGTTGAGATTCCAACGAACCGTCCTGTCGCCCGAAATGACATGGACGACCGTGTCTACAAGACAGCACGTGAAAAGTATCGTGCCGTCATCGACGAAATCGTTGAGATGCGCACCAAGGGCCGTCCATGCCTGGTAGGTACCACTTCGGTGGAAATCTCCGAGATGCTTTCAAAAATGCTTTCAATGAGAAAGATTCCACACCAGGTGCTGAACGCCAAGCTGCACCAGAAAGAGGCTGACATCGTGGCCCAGGCTGGTCAGTCGACCATGGGCACCGTATATGTTGCTGCTGATGGTCGTTCATTCTGCGATGCTCCCTCAGCCCAACGTTATAACCAGGCATTGGCACAGAATGACAAGAAATATTCCGACATTGATACCACCCAGGTAAAGGAAGAGCAGCATCTGCTGGGTGCTGTCACCATTGCTACTAACATGGCTGGCCGTGGTACTGATATCAAGCTCTCGCCGGAAGTGAAGGCAGCAGGCGGCCTTGCTATCATTGGAACTGAGCGCCATGAGAGCCGACGCGTGGACCGCCAGCTGCGCGGACGTGCCGGTCGTCAGGGAGATCCAGGCTCCTCAGTATTCTACGTTTCGCTAGAAGACAAGCTGATGCGCCTGTTCGCTTCTGAGCGCATTGCCCGCGTCATGGACCGTCTGGGCTTCAAGGAAGGCGACATGATTGAGAGTTCCATGATTTCCAACAGCATCGAACGCGCTCAGCGTAAAGTGGAAGAAAACCACTTCGGCGTTCGTAAGCGCCTGCTGGAATATGACGATGTGATGAACAAGCAGCGTACCGTTGTCTATGAGAAGCGCCGCCATGCTCTGATGGGCGAACGCATTGGCATGGATATTGCCAATACGCTCTGGGATAGGGTTTCTACCACCATCGAGCGCAATGATTACGAAGGTTGCAAGGAGGAGTTCATCCGACTCTTCGGCATGGAGGTACCATTCACTGAGGAGCAGTTGCAAGACCTGCGCCACCGTGACGAGTTGGCCGAGAACACTTTCCAAACGGCACTGGCCAATTTCACTCGCCGCTGCGACCGCATCTGTGAGATAGCCATGCCTATCATCAAGCGTGTCTACGAGGAACAAGGCAAAATCTACGAACGCATTCTCGTGCCCATCACGGATGGCCGCAAGACCTACAACATTGCCTGCAACCTGAAAGAAGCCTACGAGACTGAGTGCAAATCGGTGGTGAAGGAGTTTGAGAAGCAGATGCTGCTCCACATTATTGATGATGCCTGGAAAGAAAACCTCCGTGAGTTGGATGAGTTGCGTCACTCCGTACAGAATGCCAGCTACGAGCAGAAAGACCCACTGTTGATCTTCAAACTGGAAAGTGTGAAACTATTCGACAATATGGTCAACACTATGAATAACCGTACTGTCAGCATTCTCACCCGAGCCCAGATTCCTGAGATTCAAAGCCAACAGGTTCAGGAAGCAGCTCCCGAACAGCACACGAACCGTCAGCAGTATCAGGAGAACAAACAGTCAACAGCTGAGACAGAGAATCTGGTGGATGAGAACCAGAAGGCTGCCGCTCAGCACGACACCCGCTCCCAGCAGCCACGCAATCCCATTATCAAGGACAAGCTACCAGGCCGGAATGATCCTTGTCCTTGTGGAAGCGGTAAGAAATTTAAGAATTGTCACGGAAGAGGTTTGGTATGATTGAAATAAAATCCCTGCACAAACAATTTGGCGAGACAGTAGCTTGCGCTATTGATTCCCTTACCGTTTATGACGGTGAGCTCTTAGGTCTTGTAGGTAACAATGGCGCTGGCAAGACCACACTCTTCCGTCTGATGCTTGACCTGCTAAAACCTGATGAGGGTAGTGTCCTTCTTGACGGCATCAATCCCTTGTTGTCTGAAGACTGGAAGCAACAGACCGCTGCCTATATAGATGACAGCTTCCTCATTGACTATCTGACCCCTGAGGAATTCTTCGCTTTCCTTGCCAAAATCAGTGGCATGCCTCAAGAAGTGCTCAATGAGAGGATTCTGTCGTTTGAACGCTTCGCCGGCGGTGAAGTATTGGGACAGAAGAAACTCATTAGGAATCTCTCGGCAGGCAATAAGCAGAAGGTAGGTATTATGTCTGCTCTCATGCGCCAGCCAAGGTTGATTATACTTGATGAGCCCTTCAATTTCCTCGACCCCACTAGCCAGAACATCCTGAAGCACATGCTTACCAACTACCAGCAGGCAACAGGATGCACCATCCTGCTTAGTAGTCACAACTTGCAGCATACCATTGACATCTCTACTCGCATCGTTCTACTGGAGAAAGGCCACATTATACGCGACATTCAAAACAATAGTGAGGAAGCCCGCCAGGAGCTGGTCAACTACTTCGAGGAACGCAGTTCATCTGACTTCCAAGACTAAAAAATGCCCGTATTTCAAAAAAAGAAAGAAAAATATTTTCTTATCTCACTGAAAATGAGTATCTTTGCAGTCCAAAATCAAGAACAGTAAAAAATAAACATTGAAAGTATTATGACTAAGGCAGAAATTGTCAACTCTATCGCCCAACGCACAGGCATCTCTAAGCCTGAAGTATCCGCTACAGTAGAAGCTCTGATGGACGAGATACGAAATAGTTTAGTTGTTAACAAAGAAAACGTTTATCTGCGTGGATTTGGTAGTTTCATTGTGAAGCACCGCGCCAAGAAAACGGCTCGTAACATCTCAAAGAACACAACACTGGTCATTGAGGCTCACGACCTGCCTGCTTTCAAGCCTTGCAAGAGCTTCATTGAGAAGATGAGCCAGAGTGATTAGTAAATCCAAGAAAGAAATTACAATTAAGTATTTAACATTAAAAAGTTTAACCATGCCAAACGGAAAGAAAAAGAAGGGCCACAAAATGGCTACGCACAAGCGCAAGAAGCGTCTGCGTAAGAACCGTCACAAGAGCAAGTAAGCATGTGAATCTATCACATGGTGCCCTGTAGCGGCCACAAAACTTGAAAGGAGCATCACCCGGCAACGACACCATGCGTTCGGGTAAGCTCCTTTTAGTATTTTCACATTAAAGTTCAAAGTTCAAGAAAACATGACAAGTGAAGTAATTATTGATGTGCAGCCAAAGGAGATTTCCATCGCCTTGCTTGAAGACAAGAGTCTGGTGGAATATCAGAACGAGCCCCGCGAGGCCTCTTTTGCCGTTGGCAACATCTATCTGGGCCGCGTGCGCAAACTTATGCCAGGCCTCAATGCTTGCTTTGTCGATGTAGGAAGCGAGAAGGATGCCTTTTTGCACTATCTTGACATGGGACTTCAATTCTCTTCTTATGAGAAGTATCTCAAACAAGTAACTAGCGACCGTAAGAAACTCTACCCCATCCAGAAAGCCACTCGCCAGCCTGATCTTCCCAAGGAGGGAAGCGTTCAGAACTACCTGAAGGTGGGCCAGGAGATCATGGTGCAGATTGTTAAGGAACCCATCAATACGAAAGGCCCCCGTGTGACGTGCGATCTCAGTTTCGCCGGACGATACATGGTCCTTATTCCTTTCGGCGACAAGGTTTCCGTCAGCAGCAAGATCAAGAAAGGTGAAGAGCGCAGCCGTTTGAAGCAGCTTGTGCAAAGCATGAAACCAAAGAATTTCGGTGTCATCGTGAGGACGGTGGCCGAAGGCAAACGTGCTGCCGAGCTCGATCAAGAACTGAAGACGTTGCTTCGCCGATGGGAGGATACCATCAGCAGTGTACAGAAGACCACCCAGACACCCAAGCTCATCTATGAGGAGGAGACACGAGCTGTGGCACTGCTACGCGACTTGTTCAACCCTACCTACGACGGAATATGTGTGAACGATGCCGACATCTACAAACAAATTCACGATTATGTCAGCATGATTGCTCCTGAGAAAGCCGACATAGTCAAGCTTTATAACGGCACCGTTCCCATTTTCGACAATTTTGCTGTCACGAAACAGCTAAAGTCAGGCTTTGGGCGAACAGTCAACTATAAGCGGGGGGCCTACCTGATTATTGAGCACACTGAAGCCATGCACGTGGTAGACGTTAATAGCGGAACGCGAATCAAGAAAGAAAACGGACAGGAAGCCAACGCCCTGGAGACCAACCTCGGCGCTGCCGATGAGCTGGCCCGACAGCTGCGCCTGCGCGATATGGGCGGTATCATCGTGGTCGACTTCATTGATATGAACCTGGCTGAAGACAGGCAGATGCTCTATGAGCGCATGTGTGAAAACATGAAGAAAGACCGTGCTCGCCACAACATTCTGCCTCTTAGCAAGTTCGGCCTCATGCAAATCACGCGCCAGCGCGTGCGTCCTGCTATGGACGTCGCCGTAGAGGAGAGTTGCCCTACTTGCCATGGCACTGGCAAGATAAAGTCAAGCATCCTGTTCACTGACCAACTGGAGAGCAAAATTGATTGTCTCGTTAATCAAATCGGTATCCGCCGCTTTTCGTTACACGTACATCCCTACGTAGCAGCCTTCATCAATCAGGGCGTCATTTCGCTAAAGCGCCGCTGGCAGATGAAGTATGGTTTGGGAATAAGAATTGTACCCAGTCAAAAACTGGCTTTTCTGCAATACGAATTCTATGACCAGAAACACCAGTTCATCGACATGCAAGAAGAACACGATTAGCTACCTATATACAGGCAAATCATTCCCAACAACACCAGCGCCAAGTCGAGAGTCTTGGCGCTGAGGTTTTTCTCATGGAAGAAGATAGCGCCACAGGCAAAGCTCACGACCACAGATCCTCGCCGAATCATCGACACAATGCTGATCATTGACGAGGGCAGTGACAAAGAGTAGAAATACATGAAGTCAGCTGTTGACAGGAAAAGGCTGATACCCAGTATAGCCCAGTCCCATCTGAACGGCGTAGTCTGCTTTCGTTTGGGCCACCATAGCAGCATGAGCATGGCCAGCATCATGAAGCACTGATAGATATTGTACCACGACTGCACCAACATGCGGTCTAGCCCTACGCCACCTTCGCTCACCGGTGCCATCAAGTATTTGTCGTACAGACCGCTCAGTGCGCCCAGCACGGCGGCTCCCACAATCATGTATATCCAGTGATCGTGCTTGAAGTCAATCCCTTCTTTCTTTCCACTTCTGCTCAGTAGCAGAAACGACACGACGGCCAGCAGCACGCCCGCCCACTGCCAAAGGTTCAAGCGCTCTCCGAAGAACAGCAGCGCACCAACCAGCACCATAACTGGCCTTGTGGCATTAATGGGCCCGACGATAGTCAGTGGCAGATGCTTCATTCCGAAATACCCCAGAATCCAGCTGCTCAATACGATAAACGCCTTGAGTATGATGTACTTATGCTCCCCCCAGGAGCCTGTGCCCACATGAAAGATGGTATCGTCCAACCAGTGGCCTGAGGCGCTCAGGATGATAAAAGGCAGGAATATCAGCGATGAGAACAGCGTATTAAGGAATAATACGGGAATGACGGCATTTTCTCTTAGCGATTTCTTCTTCAGAGAATCATACACGCCCAAGAAGGCGGCCGACATAAAGGCAAGTATCAACCACATACATATTCTATTTTTTCCAGGAACAGAGCATGTCCTGGCATCGATTCACCAGCTTCCGTACGCCGTTTTCCTTCTATCACCCGCCGGAAGTCATCTAGTGTCAGTCGGCCGCGCCCCACTTCGACCAGCGTTCCCACCACGGCTCGCACCATGTTGCGTAAGAAGCGGTTGGCCTTGATTTCAAACAGCCACTGTCCGTTTCCATTTGGGCGCCACTCCGCCTTTGTCACACGACACAGCGTCGTTTTCACATCAGCATGACTCTTGCAGAAAGCTCCGAAATCCTCATAATCCAGCAGCAGTCGGGCCGCCTCATTCATGCGTTCAAAGTCCAGTTGATAATGCAACTCACAGGAGTAATGGCGCAGGAATGGATTCTTCACTGTGTGCAAATAATAATAATATGTACGCGAGATGGCCGAGAAGCGTGCATGCATCTCATCGGGCACCTGTTCTATCTTCTGGATGGCTATGTCCTGAGGCAAGAACTTGTTCAGTTTATAGGCCAGTTGGTCACATCCAGACCAGTTTTGCTGCGGCTCATAGTCAAAGTGAGCCACCATCATCCTGGCATGCACGCCCGTATCGGTACGCCCGGCACCTGTTATCATGATTTCCTGCCTGAGCAACACTGACAGCGCCCGCTGCAGTTCTCCCTGCACCGAGACGCCGTTGGGCTGAATCTGCCAGCCATGGAAGCGCGTCCCATCATAGCTCAAAGTGATAAAAAACCTCATTGTACAGCGTCCAGAAGTTCCTGGTGAATCACCCCGTTCGTGGCCACCACGCTGTCACCCTGCATGAAGTCGGCCCGTCCCTCATAGTCGCTCACGCGCCCACCAGCTTCCTGTACGATGAGCGCTCCGGCCATATAATCCCAGCGTCCAATGTATTTTTCCATGTAGCCGTCCATGCGTCCTGCTGCCACATAGCAGAGGGCCATGGCAGCCGAGCCAATCATGCGTACGCTGGCGGCCCGTCCGTAGAATGTTTCCAGCAAATGAGTAGCAACAGGGCAGTAAGCCTGGCTATTATAGGGCAGTTGCAGACACAGCAGTGCATCGTCTATGCCATGCTGAGTCACGCTGATGCGGTGCCCATCGCACCATGCGCCGCCACCTTTCCATGCGCTGAAGCACTCGCCCGTGGTGACCTCGCACACCACACCCAACACAATTTCCTGCCTCTCACAAAGCGCAATGCTGACGCAGTAGGGAGGGAAATGGTGAATGAAGTTCGTCGTGCCATCCAGCGGGTCTACCACCCAGTAAAAGGACTCATCGTGATAGCTGCCTTGGCCTTCCTCGGTGACAAATCCTGCCTCGGGCAACAATTGGTGCAGCCCCTCTATAATCATTCTTTCCGACTGCTTGTCCACATACGACACGTAGTCGTGAGAATGTTTCTTTTCCACTTTTTCTTCCGAAAAACGCTTACGTTCTTCTGCTATATACTTTGCAGCTTGACGCGCCAAACTTGTCACAGCCCCAGTCAATTCCTCGTAAGACATAGATGATTTCTTAGCTAAAAAAGTAAAGAGCGGAATACGGGACTCGAACCCGCGACCCTCGGCTTGGGAAGCCAATGCTCTACCAACTGAGCTATTATCGCTTGACAAAAAAGAGCCAGAACTGTTGGTGTCCTGACTCTGAAGAATTGGAGAGAGCCGATAGCCGGACTCGAACCGGCGACCCACGCATTACGAATGCGTGGCTCTACCAACTGAGCCATATCGGCTTGCTTTTTCTTAGCGGCTGCAAAGTTAGTCATTTTTTTTCGTTCCAACAAATTTTGAATGATTTTTTTTCCAACAACTATTCTCAATCAAGCTTTTTTACCTGCAATACTCAGCCTCAGTGAAGATAGTACATGAAAAAGACACCTCGTTAAACACTGGCAGCCGACGATGCATTTAAGGGAAAAGGGAACCTTCACAGGTTCCCTTTTTGTTTTCACTTACCACTTGTGTTAATGTCTGTGTAAGTGAAGCGAGGAAGATTGGCTATCTCTCGACACCCAATCTTCGAAAATTAACCTTAATAATCTAATACCATGAAAAACACACCGCAAAGATAATAATTAAATTTGTATTAAAAGTATTTTCAGTTATCAAGAAGGCACATTTTTAAGATAATTTAATAAACAAAAAGAAAAGTATGAATTGATTATCGTTTTTTTTGTCTAACTTTGCACGTTCAATGGAAATGAAGACGCCAAAAATAGCCATCATCGACTCCAATACGCTGGCCGCATTGGGGCTAAGGCAGTTGTTGCAATCATTCATGACAACTCTACAAGTTGAGGTTTTCGGCTCTTTCTCAGAGTTATTGGCCAATCAGCCCAATCAGTTCGTCCATTTCTTCACTTCAATGAACATGGTGTTGGAAAACCGTGCTTTCTTTCTGGAAAACCGGTGCAAGACGATAGTACTCACCACTTCTGTTGATAGCGACAAACAGCTGACAGATTTCCACTGCCTATGCGTGAACGTACCCGAGAAAGTGCTGGTACGCTCGCTCATCATGCTTGAGCAGCATGGCCACAGAGGAGATGCTCACCCCCACCCCTCCATGCCTCCCAAGCAGGAACAACGACTGCTCTCCGACCGTGAGGCCGAGGTAATGGTGCTGATAGTGAAAGGTTTTATCAATAAGGAGATAGCCGACCAGCTGCACATAGGTCTGTCCACCGTCATCACCCACCGAAAGAACATCATGGAGAAGCTGGGGCTGAAGAGCGTGAGCGCACTGACCATCTACGCCGTGACACACGGTTACGTAGACATCAATAAGATTTGATTTTTAGAGTTTAACGCTGGAAATATCCACCAGCCCATTGACTATGGCATAGATGGTCAGTCCGGCTGGTGAGTGTATCTGCAGCTTTCGTGCAATGTTGCGCCGATGTGTGATGACAGTATTCACCGAGATGCACAGGTGGTCGGCTATTTCTTTGTTCGACATGCCCTGCACCAAAGAGATGATGACATCCTTTTCGCGGTCCGAGAGCGCATCCTGATTCTGGGCCACCCCGCTCTTGAACACCATCTCGGTAATGTTGCGCGTCACGTCGCTCTGCTGCAGTTGCCGCTCCAGCCGGCGTATGGATGGCACAAAGATATGATCTTCCACCTGTCCGTGCTGTTTCAGCCACTCCTCGTTGTCATAAATATCATGAAGTGTGGCCGTCAGTTTATTGTTGTGCAACCCGTCACTAGGCAGGTATTTGATGATGAGCAGTTTCAGCTCACGCAGCTTTTTGTCGGCCTGCACATGCTGGCGTGAGAAAGTCTCAATACTGTAGTTTCCACTGCCAGGCTGGCCCGCCAGCAAATTCTTCACATAGGGGAACAGCACACGCTGCTCATACTGCATGTGTCGGCGTATTTCGTGGGCATACTCATCGTAGAAGCGCATGATGAGCTGGCCCAGAGAGTCGTCAAGGTTCAGACTGTCTTCCAGCTCTCGACGGATGAAGGGCAGCTGGAAGTCGAGATAGTAGGCATGGCTGGCTTCCAGATAGCGTATCAGCGTAGGCACTGACAGCTGTTCATCTTCTTCAGCATCACTATATCCGTTGATGGTGAAATTGACCACAGTCAGGAAGGTATAGGTATCGACACCATTATCCGCACATGTTTCGGCCACGGTCTTGTCGCCAAATCCCAGACTGATACCAAACGAGCCCAGCATCTGCAGCAGATCGTAATTATCCCGAATGAGAGTGATCATCTTATCGTCACCCTCGTACATCTTCATCTGCTTCATATAAAATATATGTATTTCTGCTTGCAAAATTAGCTATTTTTGTTGATTCACGCAATAGTTCTATGACAAAATCACCAATTTTGAGTATTGCAGAAGTACCTCAAGCACCGTACCTTTGCACCCGACTTAGAAATAATGGACAAAATGAACAGTAAGACAATTGCATCCGTCATTTGTGCACTGGCCGTCAGCATAGGCGTCCAAGCACAGGTGAATGCTGCTGACAGTGTTTTCAACAGCAGCAGGGCCAGCCGCCTCAGTGTGGGCGGTTATGGCGAGGTGGCCTACAGCCGGAATTTCTACAGTGACCACGTGAGCCGCTATTCCCAGCCCGAAGAGCACAAGGACGACCCTTCGCACGGACGTTTCGACCTGCCCCATGTAGTGGTTTATCTGGGTTACGACTTCGGCAAGGGCTGGAGCCTGGGCAGTGAGATAGAATTTGAGCATGGTGGCGCCGGACTGGCCTACGAGAAGGAGGACGAGGAAGGCGGCGAATGGGAGCAGGAAGTGGAAAAAGGCGGCGAGGTGGAACTGGAGCAGTTCTGGCTGCAGAAGACCTTTAGCCGTGCTGCCAACCTGCGCTTTGGCCATATCGTGGTGCCCGTGGGTCTGAACAATGCCCACCATGAGCCCCTGAACTTCTTTACCGTCTATCGCCCCGAGGGCGAAAACACCATCCTGCCCAGTACTTGGCACCAGACGGGCCTGTCGTTCTTCGGGCGCAGTGGCAAGTTCCGCTACGAGGCACAACTGCTGGCGGCACTGAACGCCGACAATTTCACCAACACGGGCTGGATTCACAAGGGCCACAAGAGCCCCATGGAGTATGACGTGGCCAACAAATACGGAGCCGCCGCCCGTAATCTGGACGACAAGCAGGTGCAACGAGGCAAGGTGCTGTTCACCGAGATGGGATGCGCCCAGTGCCATCGCCCCTCATGGAAGACCGGTGAGGACAAGATGTGGGTCGACGCCTCAACAAAAGCCTATGCCGATGCCAATGGGCTAGCCAAGAATGGCAACTACTACGACCTGCTGCCACGCTATCCCTACCAGACCATCTGGCCCTACACCGACATGGTGCAGCACCGTCTGTTCATGAAAAACGACATCCGCACGGGCTGGTGCCGCACCACCCCATTGTGGGGTCGCGGACTGAGCCGCCGACTGACCGGTGCTGACGACCGTCTGCACGACTGTCGTGCCCGCACTGTTGTCGAGGCCATCATGTGGCACGGATACTCCAAGGAAAGCGATGCCTACAACTCAACGGTGAAGTTCTACAATCTGTCCAAGGAGGATCGTGATGCCGTGGTGAAGTTCATCGAAGCCATCTGACGCAGCCAATGCCCCTGCACTCCCAGGCACATCATCAGTTCTTGAAAAGGCTAGCGAAAGTGCTACCGCAATTCCTGCTGTACTTACGCGCGCGCGTAAATATAGGGAAAAAGAAGTGCTACAAGTGCTACTGGAGGGGTTAACGAATTGAGACTTAATATTT
>CAMNJH010000095.1 GCA_946541275.1 uncultured Prevotellaceae bacterium | reverse complement strand
GCGGCGGGCAAGGCGGTAGCCATTCCCCTCCCTTCAAGGGGAGGGGGCAGGGGTGGGGTCTGTATTGTTATTTCTCACGTTTGTTTGAGTGTTCAAAACTTTGCTGCAAAGATACAAATTTTCAAGCAATTTTCAACACACTAGAGGTCAAAAATAACAATAAATCACATTCTTTTTCGCTCGCTTATTCGTACCTTTGAATAAATTCTAAAGTACTTCCGCTCGGAAAAAGAAAGAAAAATCACTTTTTCTTTCGTTTTTCGCTCGCTTATTCGTACCTTTGAATGAATTCTAAAGTACTTCCGCTCGGAAAAAGAAAGAAAAATCACTTTTTCTTTCGTTTTTCGCTCGCTTATTCGTACCTTTGCACCAACAAAACTTGAAACTATGGTCTACAAATACGACTTCCTGATTATAGGAGCTGGCGTGGCCGGCATGAGCTACGCCCTGAAAGTGGCCCGCGAAAAGAAGGGCACAGTGTGTATCATCTGCAAGACAAGCCTGGATGAAGCCAACACGTCGTTCGCTCAAGGCGGCGTGGCCTCGGTGACCAATCTGGCCGTCGACAATTTCGACAAACACATTGAGGACACGATGATTGCGGGCGACTACATCAGCGACCGGCAAGCCGTGGAGCAAGTGGTGCGCTGCGCTCCTGAGCAAATACGCGAGTTGGTGAACTGGGGCGTGAACTTCGACAAGAAGGAGGACGGCTCCTTCGACCTGCACCGTGAGGGCGGGCACTCGGAGTTCCGCATCCTGCACCATGCCGACGATACTGGCGCCGAGATACAACGCGGACTGATGGAGGCCATCAGGAACAATCCTGACATCGTGGTGAAGGAGAACCATTTCGCCGTGGAAATCATCACCCAGCATCACCTGGGAGTGCGCGTCACTCGCCGTTCGCCACACATCCAGTGCTACGGTGCCTACGTGCTGAATCCTGACACGGAGAAAGTGGACACCTACCTGTCGAAAGTGACGGTGATGTGCACGGGTGGCTGCGGCGCCGTATATCTGACCACCTCGAACCCCGTCATTGCCACTGGCGACGGCATCGCCATGGTCTATCGTGCCAAGGGCACCGTGCGGGACATGGAGTTCGTGCAGTTCCACCCCACTGTGCTGCACAACCCGAAGGAGACGCATCCCGCCTACCTCATCACAGAGGCCATGCGCGGCTACGGCGGCATTCTGAAACTGCCCAATGGCGAGACCTTCATGGAGAAGTATGATGAACGGCTCAGCCTGGCACCTCGTGACATAGTGGCCCGCGCCATAGACAAGGAGATGAAGATTCACGGACTGGACCATGTATGCCTGGACGTCACCCACAAAGACGCTGCTGAAACGCGCCATCACTTCCCAAACATTTACCAGAAGTGCCTGTCAATGGGCGTCGACATCACCACAGACTACATACCCGTACGCCCGGCTGCACACTATATGTGCGGAGGCATCAAGGTGGACCTGAATGGGCAGTCGAGCATTGAGCGGCTTTATGCTCTAGGTGAGTGCTCATGCACAGGACTGCACGGCGGAAATCGCCTGGCCAGCAATTCGCTCATTGAGGCTGTGGTCTACGCTGACGCCGCAGCCAAGGATTCGGTGAAACACGTGGATTTGTACGACTTCAACGAGCAGGTGCCTGAATGGAACGACGAGGGAACGATGACCAACGAGGAGAAAGTGCTGATTACCCAGTCAGTGAGAGAGGTGAACCAGATCATGGCTAACTACGTGGGCATCGTGCGCAGCGACCTTCGTCTGCATCGCGCCTGGGATCGTCTGGATATGCTCTACGAAGAGACGGAGCGCCTGTTCAAACGCGTGAAAGCCTCGAAGGACATCTGCGAACTGCGCAACATGATCAACGTGGGTTACCTCATCACCCGCTTTGCACTGGAGCGCAAGGAGAGCCGCGGCCTGCACTATACCATTGACTATCCTGTGCATGCCTACGACCAAAAGGGATAGGCCAACCCCATCCCTGCGTGGTGTCTGTTCTATCCTTCGGGCTTTTGCCAATGGCAAGTCGCATGAGACAAACCCATTGCCCAAAAAGAAGACAACCTAAGCAACGGGGGCTCCCTTGATGGCCAGCATTGCTTAGGTTGTCTTTTGGGATGCTCGTCTTATTGCTTCAGAGTGGTGACGGTGACACTCTTGGTGCTCTGTCCCATGGCTTCCTGTGAGGCTTCAGTCTTCACTGACTTCACCCAGCCGTTGTCCTGCATGGTAAAAGTCGACTTGCCAGTGACTTCAAACTTCATCTGGCCCATCACCATGTCAATGTTCTGCTTGATCATCTCAGCCTGCTCGGGAGCCTGCTCCTCCACCTGCTTGATGATGAGCGTCTTCAGCTCATCCTTTGACATGTTAAGCGTAGAGTTGACAATGATATTCTTGCCTGCCACGAAAAACATGCGCTTCATCTTGAAGCCCTCCTCGTTTTCATAGCTATCAGTGGCGCCATTTGAAATGGTCTTACCATTCAGTGAAAGCACACCCGTGTTCCTGAGACTGGCCAAGATTAAATCGGCATCCATCTTCTCCAGCATCTGGCTCTCCAGTCCCTCGCGGGGGAGCATCTGCGCCAGCTCGGGAGAAGACTCATAGATCTTATCAATCAAATTCTTAGACATCTTTTTGACCTGTGCCTGCACCTCTTCGAAATTGACAATACCCTGCACCTGACCGTCAGCATTGGTCTTCACCTTCATGTCCACACCTTCCATCATCTTCATAGAAGCAGACAAGATGCTGCTCATGGGGTTGCCGCCATCACTATTATCGGTCACATTCACAGTTTTAACGGTGATCATGGCGCCATCGGCCGTCACATCGCTCACGGTGTACTCGGTCTCGCTGGTCAGCTTCACCATGTCGTTGCCAGCTACGTTCACGGTCATTTCTTCAGTGTACACGGCCTTATAGCCTTTCACCAACTTGGGTGCAATCTTTGTCTGGGCCTGGGCCATGAAGACCAGCAGGAGCACGACACTTGTCAAAAACAGTCTTTTCATTTCTATGTGTTATACTAAATGTGAAATAAGTTCATCACGATCGCCGGGCAGCATATCGATGACAGGAATCTCAATCATGGTGTAGCAACCAGGCTGCTGCCGCATGGAGGCTCGAGCCACATTGACCAGCACCTGTCCGGTGAGGGCAGGATTATTGATGGTCATGTTGAACTCCAGGCGCTGGTTCTGCGTCTTGCCACTGACACCCTTGCGCACCAGGTTCACACCGTGGCCCATGTCACGCACGTCATCGACGCTCTCCACCTGGAACACGTGAGTCTCATCACTGGCGAAGTAAGGATCGGCCTTGATGGCTGCCGTCACCTCCTCCAGCTTGGCACCCTCTTCCAGCTCCACATACACCATACGGCGATGAATGCCCTCGCCCAGGGGAATGGTCATGGAGAGTGCATTCTTCACGCCAGCCTTAGACCTGACGCAAACGCTGTGACCCATGGACATGCCAGGGCCGAAATTAGTATAGCTGAGGCCCTTGGGTGCCAGACTCTGCATCAGTGTGCGCACGATGCTGTCAGACCCTGGGTCCCAGCCTGCAGCAATGATGCTCACGGTGCCCGTCTGCTTGTTAAGCTCGGTCAGCGTGCGGCGATAGTCGCGAATCAGCGTATGAATGTCGAAGGAATCGACGGTGTTGATACCCAGTGGCAGAATCTGCCTGGCATACTCCTCGCATGAACGGGTAGGCGTTGCCAAGATGGCCACGTCAACGTCCTTCAACTCACGAATGTCTTTCACGACATCGTATTGTGCCAATTCCATCGGTTTGTTCTCGGCTCCGTTGCGACGCACTATTCCTGCCACTTCAAAGTCAGGAGCGGTCTCGAGAGCCTGGAGCGCATAACGCCCAATGTTGCCGTAGCCAACTACGGCAGCCCTAATCTTTTTCATGTCCTGTTGTTTTTTGTGTTTGTGATAGTCCTTATTCTTTTGCTGCATTCTCTGCATCAATAGCCTTGATCTTTTCCTTCACCAGCTGCATGTCGTCCTTCAGCTTCTGCACCTTGCGATTCATCTCGTCAATGAGCGAGTTGCCCTTCTTGGAACTGGCGCTCAGGAAGCCGAGGTTATTCTCGTAGGTCTGTGCATCCTGCTTCAGCTGCTCATACTGGCGCATCAGGCGGGCACGCTCACTGTCGAGTGCTCCTTCGCCGCGCTCAACGACTTGCTTCAGGTTGTCCTTAAACTTACTCAGACGGCGACGGGCCACACTGATGTTCAAATCCTTATAGAGTTTGTCCACCACAGCACGGTACTCCTCGTACAGCTTGTCCTTTTCCTTATATGGTACGTGGCCAATGGCATTGTACTCCTCGACCAGTGCCTGCACCTTCTGCTGTACATCGTCGCCCGGCTCTTCGGCCAATGCCTTCAGACGAGCAATGACGTCGCGTTTCTTCTCCAGATTCTGGCGCTCTTCGCCTCTCTGGCCAGCCCCGGCGGCATTACGAGCCTCGAAGAACTTGTTGCAGGCTCCGAGGAACTCTTCCCACAGCTGGTCACCCAACTTCTTAGGCACCATGCCAATGGTCTTCCACTCTTTCTGCAGAGCGATAAGCTTATCGCTAGTTGAGCGCCATTCGGTGCTGTCCTGCAAGGCCTTTGCCTTCTCAATGAGGGCACGCTTCTTGTCAGCATTCTCCTTATAGCTGTCCTTCAGCGAGCGGAAGTGCTCGGTCTTGGCAGCGAAGAAGGTATCGCAGGCTGCGCGGAAGCGCTCAAATATCTTCACGTTCATCTTTTGCGGAGCAAAGCCAATGGTCTTCCACTCAGCCTGGATGGCAATGATTTCCTGTGTATGGCGCTCCCAGTCGGCACTGCCCTTGTTCTCTTCGGTCAGGATGGCCTCAGCCTTCTCACAGAGGGCCGTCTTCTTCTCCAGGTTCTCCTCCTCGCGGGCACGCAGTCCCTCAAAGTGCTGCTGGTGACGCTTATTGATAACGGTGGAAGCGGCCTTGAAGCGCTGCCATATTTCCTCGCGGAGCTCCTTGCTCACGGGGCCTATCTCCCTGTATTCCTGATGCAGCTTCTGCAATTGATGGAAAGCGCTGATGACATCGGGCTCGTCGGCCAGTTTCTCAGCTGCCTCACAGAGACGGGTCTTGGCTTCAAGGTTTTTCTTGAAGTCCAGCTCGCGGGCTTCGCTGTTCAGCTTCAGCAGATCATAGAACTGCTCCACATAAAGCTGATAGTTGCGCCACAGTTCGTTGGCACGCTCAGCGGGCACGGCCTTGATGTCGCGCCATTCCTGCTGCAGCGTCTTGAACTCCTGATAGGTCTTGCTGGCTTCCTCAGGCGAAGTGACCATGCCCTTAATCTTCTCAATGATGGCAAGCTTCTTCTTCAGGTTCTCCTCTTTCTCAGCCTCCTGCTCGCGGAACTGCTTCTGGCGGCGCTCCTTGATGACACCCATCTCAGCCTTGAACACCTCCTCGTCTTCATCGGGGGTAATCTGGTAGGCCTCGGGGTCGCCACCGCCGTCAATGTATTCCTTCAGCTTGGCTTCGCGCTCGGCAATGTGCAACTTATAGAAAACCGTTTTCAGGTAGTCCACCTCGTCCTTCTGTGGAATTTCTTCGCCATGAGCAATTTCCTTCACTCTTTCCAGCACTTCCTGCTTGGTGGCGTACTGTTTGCGTTCTTCAGCGGGAGCCGGCTCAGAATTATCAGAAGCTTCAGCAACTTCTGGTTCTTCCTGCACTTGAGGCTGTTCGGCAGCCTCTTCCACTGTTTCCACTTCAGAAGCCTCGGGTGCTGCTGCGGCCACCTGCTCTTCTGCTTTCACTTCCACGGGTTTTCCCGTCTCTTCCTCTGGCGAATTGACGAGGATGTTTTCTTGAGAGTCCATCATTTAACTAATTTAAGTTAGTGATTTGATTCGAGTATGTTCACAATTCGAGGCCAAAAGTACAAAAAAGTTAGGAGTTAAAAGTTAGGAGCTTGAAGTTTTATCCGTTTCTTAACGTTATTTAACTTCATGCTCAGACGCATACACGCACTAGCTGAAGAACCAGGAGTGCGCGGACGTTGGACCACAAAAATTCAGCTGCCTAGACTAGTCGTTTATGGCGGAAGAACCACCATGCTGCTGCGGCGGTGCCGACAGAAATAATCAGGGCCAGGATAAAACCGAAGGGTTTCTCCTCCATGCCGTTGATCAGGTTCATGCCAAAAAGCGAGGCGATGAGCGTGGGGAACATCATGATAATGGTCACTGACGTCAGCGTACGCATCACCGTGTTCATGTTGTTATTGATAATGGAGGAGTAGGTATCCATGGTCGACTCCAGAATGTCCGAGTAGATGGCCGTGGTCTCGCGTGCCTGTGTCATTTCAATGTTCACGTCCTCAATCAGGTCGGCATCCAGTTCGTCAATCTGAAGTTTGAACTTCAGCTTTGACAGCAGCGTCTCGTTACCACGGATGGACGTCTGGAAATAGGTGAGTGAATCCTGCAGACGGCTCAATCCTATCAGGCTCTCGTTGTTCACGTCGCGGTCCAGATTGCGCTTTGCGTTCTCAATGAGCGAATTAATCTGCTTCAGCCGCTTCAGATACCACACTGCCGACGAATAGAAGAGGCGGAAAATCATATCCACATAGTCAGTGAAGCCCACGCCGCGCTTCTGCTGATAGCTGACGAAGTCAATCATCATGTTCGTCTCATAGTAACAAACCGTGATAGTGACGTCACGTTTGTGAATGATGCCCAGGGGCACGGTGGTATAAGGAGTGCGTGAGCGTATTTCCTTGACATAGGGGATACGCAGGATGATAAGCATCCAGCCGTCATCATATTCATAACGGGCGCGCTCGTCAGTATCGCTGATGTCAGTGATGAAATAGTCGGGAATGCCGAACTGCTCTTCCAACTGGTGCTGATCGTCCTCCGTGGGACAGGTCACCTGAATCCAGCTGTTGGGCTGCCACTCTTGGAGTTGGGTCAGTCCACCTTGGGTGTTCCAATAGCTTTTCATTGTGCTAATCCTAAAAAATGGCTCCTGGCAAGAGGATTAGCAGTCTTGCCGCTCAAGTCCTCCCGCCTTACTGTTTAAAAGTATCCGCCGGGTAATCGTCCATAATTTGTTGATAATTGGTTCCTATTCGGGTGCAAAGATACAAAAAAATCCGCAGAATCAACAAGAATCTGCGGATAAAAAATTTCATTTGAAAGATTTTCTCTCCTTCATTCACTTCACTGGTACATCCTCCAGCGTCTTCTTCAACAACTGCCAGAAGGGTTCCACACTGGCTATCAAGGCACGCTCGGTGGTGGTGTGCGGGCTCTTCATGGTGGGGCCAAGAGAAACAACGTCAAGGTGCGGATACTTGCCCAGGATGACGGAGCACTCCAGTCCGGCGTGGTCTACCTGGATAATGCCGTCATCGCCAAACAGCTCCTTGTATTCCTTCAGTAGCAGATGCAGCACCTCGCTGTCGGGGTTGGGATCCCAGCCGCCATAGCTGCCGGCGGTCTCCACCTTCATGCCTGCCATGGCGAAGCAGCTCTGCAGCGTCTTCACGATGTAGTCCTTCATGTCCTCACGGCTGCTGCGAGCCAGAATCTTGATGCCTGCCTTGCCGTTCTCAATGTCAATGATGGCCAGGTTGCTGGAAGTCTCCACCACATTGGGATAGGCGGGAATGAAGCGCACCACGCCGTCGTGGCAGGCATAGATGGCATCCACCAGGTTGTCCTGTATCTCCTCGGGCAGTTCCGTCTTCGGAGCCTCCACATCCTCAACCAAAATCTCCACGCCCTGGGGCTCAATGAGCTTAAACTCATCATTGAACGTCTCTTTCCAGTCCTCAACGAGTTCCTTCAGAGCCTCCACATTCTCCTTGGGCAGTGTCAGCACGGCCTCGGCCTTGAAGGGGATGGCGTTGCGCATGTTGCCGCCATGCCAGCAGGCCAGACGGGCATCCAGCTCCTCGATGGCCTCGCGCACCACCTGTACCAACAGCTTGTTGGCATTGCCGCGGCCCTCGTGAATCTCCAGTCCCGAGTGTCCGCCGCGCAGGCCCTTCACGGTCACCTTCACTGCCTTGTCTTCCGGGTCGGTCTCCACCTCTTTATATTCCAGCGTAGCGGTGACGTCGATGCCTCCGGCGCTGCCGATAACGAACTTGCCCCAGTGCTCCGAGTCAAGGTTGAGCAGGATGTCACCCTGCAGCTCGCCTTCGGGCAGATCATTGGCACCATACATGCCCGTTTCCTCGTCGGCTGTGATGAGGGCATCGATGGGTCCGTGCTTCAGGCTCTTGTCTTCCATGACAGACATGATGGAGGCCACGCCCAGGCCGTTGTCGGCGCCCAGCGTGGTGCCTTTGGCCTTCACCCATTCGCCATCAATCCACGGCTCAATGGGGTCGGTTTCGAAGTTATGGTTCGACTCGGGCGTCTTCTGCGGCACCATGTCCATGTGGGCCTGCAGGATGATGCCCTTGCGGTTCTCCATTCCCGGTGTGGCGGGTTTGCGCATGTGGATATTGCCAGCGGGGTCTTTCACGGCATACACGCCTGCCTCCTTGCCAAAGTCGAGCAGGAACTGCTGAATCTTCTCCAGGTGTCCACTGGGACGGGGCACCTGCGTCAGTTTGTAGAAATTGCGCCAGATGCATTCTGGCTTCAGGTTCTGGATTTCGTTCATTGTTACTTTATTGTTTTAGGGTTAAACGATTGACGAAAGAAAGCCTCACCCATGCGTACACACCCAAGAGGACGACGAGAAGGGTCTGCACGGTATGGACGATGAGGACGAAGTAGAGTGCCTGCTCGTCCTGCACTCCATAGAGGATGAGCATGGTCTTCACCGCAAAATGCCAGGGGCCGGCGCCGTTGGGGGTAGGCACAATGACAGCTATGGAACCAACGGCAAAGGTGACCAGCGCGCACGACAGCCCCAAATGGGAGGTGAAGTCGAAGCAGAAGAAGGTGAGGTAATAGTGCAGGAAATAGCACATCCAGATGCCCACGGTCATTACAAGAAACAAAGGCAGGCTACTCACACCGCGCAAAGAGACGACGCCCTGCCAGATGTCACTGATGGTGGTCTTCACCTTATTATATATAGACAGGCGGCGCAGCAGGATGTACAGCAGTATGGCCATGGCCAACAGACAGATGGCCGTCACCAGCCAGCCGGCCCAGGTGAAGCCACTGAGGATTCCGCCCAGATTGGTGCCTGTCTTCCTGAAGAAAGTGCCAAAGGTGCTCATCTCCAGCAGGAACGTGGCCCCCACCATGACCATCATCAGGAGCATGTCGACAATGCGCTCAGTGACCACCGTGCCCAAGGCCCGAGAGAAGGAGATGCCCTCCCAGCGCTTCAGCACGCCACATCGGGTGAACTCGCCAATGCGAGGCACCACCAGCGAGGCGGCATAGCTCAGGAAGATGCTGCATACTGCCACGCTGGAACGAGGCTTCAGGTCCATGGGCTCCAGCGTCATGCGCCAACGCCAGCCCCTGAGCGCCTGAGCCAAGATGCCAAAGGGGAACGACAGCAGCATCCACGTCCAGTCCATCTCATGAAGCACCACCTGGCGCACCCGCTCGAAGTCGAAGTCACGGTACATCCAGTACAGGATAGCTCCACCCAACAACAGGGGCAGCACTATCTTCACTGCTGAGGTCAAGATGTTACTCCTTGATGACATGATGATGCAAAGATACTACTTTTTTTGTATCTACACATCAAATTCCATGCTTTTTAAGAATAATTTAAAGGAGCACCCATTGGCTGGATGCTCCTTACAGTGTGTGATGAAAGAAGAATTGGCCGTTTATGCCTCGACTGTCTCCTCGGCAGCACGGAAATTGGTCAGCTCTTCCAAGTCAAAGTTCTTTATATAGGCGGCCTTGCCCAGAATATTCTCCTCAGCCATCCGCACATAGACCTTGGCACTCTTCTCAAAGAGCTCTGGGCAGTCAGCAGAATCGCGGATGATGAGCAACGACATCACCAGCTCGGCAGTCATGTCGTAGAGACGGCGCGACAGGAAGTCGAAAGCCTCCTGATTTTCCAGACCCTTGGCGCAGTTCAAGGCCTCCTCGTAAACAGAGACCAACTTCTCCACACGAGCCTTCAATGCGGCATTGGCGTTCTCGGGCAGTTCTGCAAACATATCTTTGATGTTCTGCAGCATGGTGCCATTGCTGATGTAGCGGATGGCGGCCACGACCTGCAGCTGGGTGGTACCTTCGTAGATGCTGAAAATACGGGCATCGCGGTAGAGGCGCTGGCTCTTGTACTCCATGATGAAACCCGAACCGCCATGGACGGAGATGGCGTCGTAGGCATTCTGGTTGGCATATTCGGAGTTCATACCCTTTGCCAACGGTGTGAAGGCATCGGCCAGGCGCTGGTATTTCTTCAGTTCCTGCTTCTCCTCGGGCGTCAGTTTGCGGTCGCGCTCAATGTCCTCCAGGCACTTGTAGACGTCGACATAGCAGGCTGTCTGATAGAGCAGCGAGCGACCTGCGTCGAGCTTGGCCTTCATACGCGAGAGCATATCATAGACCCCGGGGAAGTGGATAATCTTCTGCCCGAACTGTGCACGCTCCTTGGCATAGGCCATGGCCTCGTTGTAGGCCTCCTGCGACAGACCGACGCTCTGGGCGGCGATACCCAGACGGGCACCATTCATCAGGGCCATCACATACTTAATCAGGCCAAGACGGGTGGAGCCGCAGAGCTCTGCCTTTGCATTCTTGTAGGTCAGCTCACAGGTGGGGCTTCCGTGAATACCGAGTTTGTGCTCAATGTGGCGCACATCAACACCACCGTTGCGCTTGTCGTAGATGAACATCGACAGACCACGTCCGTCCTTCGTACCCTCTTCCGAGCGGGCCAGCACCAGATGGATGTCGCTGTCGCCATTGGTGATGAAGCGCTTCACGCCGTTCAGGCGCCAGCAGTTCTCCTTCTCGTCGAAGGTGGCCTTCAGCATGACGCGCT
>CAMNJH010000094.1 GCA_946541275.1 uncultured Prevotellaceae bacterium | reverse complement strand
GCAGCTCGCGCAAGAGGTCGTCGGCAAACATGGTGTAGGTCTTGGGCAGCACGCCCGTCAGCTGTTCGCTCTGGTCTTCCACCAGTTGCATGGCGTTGTTGACGGCCTCGCCCAGCGAGTTGATGGCCTGTCCGTCCTTGGTTTTCAATCCTGCTGCCACGATATTGTCAGGCAAGTTCACCAGATAGTCGAACTGAGCCTCGCGGGGCAGATACAAGGCGCTCTTGGCCGCGAAGTCGCTGGGCTCCACAGGCATTACTCTCCCACCACGGCTGGGGCGGTTCTCCAAGATTTCAGCCTCTACCATCTTATAGCGGCTGTAGGCATAGCGGAGGAAAAGCAATGCCAACACAGGCATGCAATACTGACTGCTGGTCAGTTTACTGCCTTGTCTCAATAAATCTGCCGACTCCCATAGCTCGGCTTCGAGTTTTCGTATATTGATCATTCTTTCTTTATATGTTTATAGGTTCTCCCGGCCGTATCCATCTTGCCTTTTAACTCTATGATATTCTAAATATAGGATAGTCCGTTATTGGCTACAAAGTTACTCAAAATCTCTCGAATAACCTTTGGTTATTTGGAATATTTGCCGTTTAGTGGCCCGTTTTATGTTTTTTTTGGTAACAAGTTTTATATCATTGCCTTTTTTTTGCAGTGCTGTGCAACCTTTCACAATCAGTGTAACTATTTGTGTTACAAGATGATCTGGTGAAGGGTTGTGTTTTTTGTGATGGACTTTCATAATTCCCCTATCGCCAAAGAAAGGAATTGGTGAAGGAGTGAATCCTTATCGGAAAATCTTGGCTCATCACATAAATAAAGGACGCCGCCCCATGAAAAAATGGCGGCCTCCCATGAGAAAAAGTCGGCGCCCCATGGAAAAAAGTCGGCCTCCCATGAGAAAAAGTCGGCCTCCCATGAGAAAATGGCAACGATTTTTAGTAAAAAGCAAAAACTTTTAGAAACAGAAAAAGGTAAAAAAAGCCTGAAGGGATGAATGCCCCTTTGTGGCTAGTATCCGCAGGAAGTTGTCTCTTGTTGTCCCAGTTGTCTTTATGACCAAAGCATGTTACTATTTATTTATTTGCAAACCCTTCACTTCAACATTCTGAATTCCAGATGCTTACTATCACTGTGAAGGGTATTGCGAACACAATAATATAGCAGTTTACCCTAGACTAATTGCTCCGCAAGGCCCATTCTCGGATATCTAAGTATAGATGAGGGTGGTGATGACTTGTTGGTTGAACAGTTCACGGGCCACGAGCAGCAGGTCGTCGGCTGTGAGCTGCTCTATATGTGTCATGACGTCGGCCAGGGTGCGCTGGCGCCCTGTGTGCAGGAAGGTACGGGCCACGTCGAGCACAAACTGCTCGCGGTTGTCACAGGCTATGGCCAGCTGGCCCTGCAGCTGTCGCTTGGCGGCGCGCAGCCGAAGGGGTGACAGCGGTTTTTCCATGAGCAAGTCCAGCTCACGTCGCGTCAGTCGGAGGCAGCGGTCGACGTCGTGCTGGTCACAACCGAAGTAAACGGTCCAGATGCCAGTGTCACTATAGCTGGTCATGGTGCTCTCCACGGTGTACACCAGTCCACGGCGTTCGCGGAGCGCCATGTTCAGTCGGGAGTTCAGTCCAGGGCCTCCCAGTATGTTGCTGAGCAGATAGAGCGCCCAGCGCCGTGGGTCGCTGGCCGCATAGGCACGGGTTCCCAGCATGACATGTGCCTGATGGGTGCCACGATGGCGGGTGATGGTATTGGCACCTGAAACTGCGTCGAACTGTACGCCGCGTTGTGAGGCTTCAGAAAATGTGCTAGGCGCAGTGGCCTGGGTCAAAGGTTTGAGAAAGGAAGTGACCTTGGCGTCGCTGGAAATGAAGAGCACACAGTTGTGAGGCTGATACCACTGCTGTGTGAAGGCAAGGGCATCGGCGCTGGTATAGGAGCGCACCTGGCTGGATGTGCCCAGGATATTGTGGCCCAAGGGATGACCGGTGAAGAGAATGTTCTCGAACTCGTCGTAGATAAGCTCGGCGGGTGAGTCCTCGTAGCTTTCTATCTCGTCGCACACCACTTCACATTCCTTTTCTACTTCGTGCTGTGGAAACTGGCTGTGGAAAACAATGTCGGTGAGCACGTCGAGTGCCTTGCGCAGATGCCGGCGCTGGATGGCGCAGTAGAACACGGTGTCTTCCTTGTTGGTAAAGGCATTCAGCTCGCCGCCCAGCCCTTCTATGGCATTGATAATCTGCACGGCCGAACGTCGGTGGGTGCCCTTGAACGAGAGGTGCTCGCAGAAATGCGCCAGTCCCTGTTGACAGGGGGTCTCATGGCGTGTGCCTGCATGGATGGCAATGCCGCAATAGGCCACTTCCGACTGGGTGGGCAGCTGGATGAAGCGGAGGCCACTGGGCAATGTGCCAGTAAGGAAGGGGGTGGGGGAGGATGGCATGGGAATGGTGATGCGGGGGGCTAGTTGATGATGTTATGACTTCAGCGACTGTATGTACTGCCACAACTTGCGGTAGAAGGGGTGACGGGTGAGGGTGTGGCGGTCGCCGAGGATGATGACTTTCATGCGGGCTCGCGTGATGGCCACGTTCATGCGCCGCAAATCGCGCAGGAAGCCTATCTGTCCCTCGTCGTTCTGGCGCACCAGTGAGATGACGATGATGTCGCGCTCCTGTCCTTGAAAGCCGTCGACGGTGTTCACCGTGATGAGCCGTCGATAGGGCTTGAAGAACTCATTGCGGCGCAGCATCTGGCGCAGCATTTGCACCTGTGCGCGGTAGGGCGAAATGATGCCCACATCGAGCCGTTCTTCCAGGATGCGCTGCCGGCCTATCATCTCGAAATAGGCTTGCAGGGAGAGCAGGGTGAGCTGTGCCTCGGAAGCGTTGCTGATGGAAGTGCCCCCAACAGAACCCGGGCTGGACTCGTTGGTTTTGTTTCTGTTCTCGCCAGACGGGATGGTGGTGTCATCGCTGGGTGACGAAAGGGGACTTTCTATCCACGTCATGGGCAGGTCGAGGTCGAGTATGGAGCGGTGCTGCACCTGGGGTGCGGCCATCATCAGATTGTGGTAGAACCAATCGCTGGAGAAGCGCATGATGTCCTCGTGCATGCGGTATTGCATGCGCAGCAGGGTGACGGTCTCGGGTTTATTGTCGGCAATGCGCTCCATCAGCGTGCGACCCAGTCCACCCTTCAGGGCTTCGTAGCATTTCACCGTGGGCGGAAGCTGACAATGGTCGCCGGCAAAGATGACGCGCTGTGCGCGCCGGATGGGAATCCAGCAGGCGGCTTCAAGCGCCTGGGCGGCTTCGTCGATGAACAGGGTTCCGAACTTCATACCGTCCAGCAGTCGGTTGGCAGAGCCAACAAGGGTTGAGGCGATGACATGGGCCTGTCCGAACAGGTCGTGGTTGATGCGTATCTCCAGCTCGGTGGCACGGCTTTTCAGCCTGTCCATCTTCTGGTGCCAGGCTTCCTTGTGGCCGCGCTGGGAGCGCAGCTCACGGATGGCTTTGCGGATGGCCCACAGCTGAGGATAGTCAGGGTGGGCCTCGAAACGCCGCTCATAGGTGAACGACAGCATCTTATCATCAACGCGCGACGGGTTTCCTATCCTGAGCACGTTCAGGCCACGGTCGACAAGTTTTTCTGAAATCCAGTCGACGGCCATATTGCTCTGGGCACAGACCAGCACCTGCGGCTCCCGGCGCAGCGTCGCGTAGATGGCTTCCACCAGTGTGGTGGTCTTGCCTGTTCCGGGCGGGCCGTGCACGATGGCCACGTCCTTGGCGCGTAGCACCTCATTGACGGCATGCTCCTGCGTGGGGTTGAGATAGTCAAAGCCCATGTCAGGGAAGGCAAAGGTCTGAGCCTTCTGCTGCGAATAGAACAAATCGCGCAGATAGCCCAGGCGCCCCTTGGCGCGCATGGTGCGCTCCAGGGCCTCGAACATGAACCGGTAGCTGGTTTCATCGAAAAACAGCTGAATGCCCAGCTGACCTTCTGTTATCTGAAGGTCCACCAGTGGTGAGCCATCGGGGACGGCCACCACCATGCGGTCGCCATCCACATAGCTCACGCTACCGGTGAACAGCGACTTGATGGCATGGTCCTTCTGCGGGTCCACCACGAAAAACTGCACGGGTTTTCCAAACTCGAAGTTGTGGTCGTCGGGTTCCTCATCGTCAGGCGTTGCCTGGCGAAACACTTCCACACACAACTGATTGAGCGAATTGTAATAATTGCGGCCCACGCGCAGCGGCATCCACGCATCTCCCCGCGCCACCAGGCGCTCGGCGCCTTGCGACTGCTTCAGTTGCTGGAACGCGTCCTTCTCCTGCTCGTACTCCATTTGCAGGAGCATTCGCTGGCGCTGCAGTTCTAAGATGGGGGAGGTTACTTCGCTCAAGGTGTCACTTTACTTCAGTTTAGCCGTCATGGGATTCTTCAAGCCCTGATAGGCCCTGAGATAAGCCTTGGCCGAGCCGAACGAGAGATTCATATCCAGCCGGACGGGCATGTGGTTGGCATCGTCGGTGACGAAGAACCTGATGAGTTCAGTGGTCTTTCCGTCTTCGCGCTCCATGAATGAGAAGACCAGGCAGCGGAATTTCTCTTTTGATCCTTCTATCTTATAGGTCTCCTTGCCCTGATACACCAGCCAGGAGTCAGACTGGCGCTTGGCATCGGTGATAGGCATGGGGATGACGTCGCCTTTCTTCATGACGGAGGCATCGAAGTTGCGGGCCTTGAGGAAAATGCTCATCATGTCGTAAATGCACTCGTCGAAGCTTTTCTCCTTCCAGGTGTGCTCACCATGGCGGTTGATGCGGTGCATCTTTACTTTTGGCTTGCCGTCGGGGTAGGAGTACCACAGCTCATCCACATAGTAGCGCTTACCCTCCATGGCTCCCTTACGGTAGTAAATGGGCGAGAGGTCGGCGAGGCTGCAATAGGAGGTCAGCGTGTCGCGCATCACGAAGACGCCATCCAGCTTGTCGTTGCCCTTGGTGATGAGGCTGGTGCGATAGGCGGGCTTGCCTTCGTAGGTCGACATAACGGTCGACATGGATGCCGCTCCTACCTTCACCCATACAAACTGCCAGTTGAAATAGAGGTCGTAAGCCAGGAATTCTCCTGACTTGAAGGCTTTATTCTCGATGCCGCAGTCAGACTGCGCCTTGATGCTCAGCGGAAGCAGAGCAAGAAGGATAATTACTATTTTCTTCATGTACATTATGATTAGGTAATATAGGGTTCTACATGTTTATTCCTTTATCTTTAAGATATTGCTTGCCCAGTTGCTTGGCTCGCTCAAGGTTGCGGTTCTTCAGCTTCTTGGCCTGGTCGGGTTTCTGCTTAATCAGCCTGTCGGGCTTTTGCTTGTAGCGGGGTGTAGCAGTGAGGTTCCATCGTCGTTTCACGTCCCATTTTGCCTTGCACTCCACTTGCTCATTGAAGAAGAACACTGGCTCGGGCTGCAGGTCGAGGTCGTACTGTCCGGTGTCCCATTTGCCGTTTCCGTTCATGTCACAGTAGGCGCTGAGGTAGTATGTTCCAGCTTTCACGAAGGTAAACTCAGCATTCTGGCCATTCCGGATGTTGGTGAAGCGTACTATATTCCCTGAGCCGTCGAGTAGCCGGACCACGATGGTGGCCAGCGAGTCAGTGGCCTTGATGGGCGCTCCGCTGATGTCGACACTCAGTGTGCTGAACTCATCGGCAGTGCTCACCTTGATGCCCTGTTTGGTGACCTTGTTCACAGTTCCAAAGATATCCTCAAACGCGGCCGAATCCACCTCCAGACTATACTCTGTGCCCTCTTGCCAGTCGGCTGTCAGCTGGAATTGACGAGGGGAGAGCTGTCGGAATTCATGCGGAGAGCGATACCAGGTTGAGTCAATCATGGAATAGAGATGAATCATCGACGTGTCACACCGTACCAGCGGTAGCGAAACCTCCAGCCTCACTTTGTCCAGTGGCGTCATGTTGCTGCCTGGCGTAAACTTGAGTTCCATGAACTTCTGTGGCATGATGGAATCATAGGGTTGGCCGCGTTTCTTCAGTTTGTCCTGTTGCTTCTGCCATTTCTCCAGCTCCTTCAGCCTGTCCTTCTCGCGTTTTTCAAAGGGCACTTTTGACAGGAAAGAGATGGTGTCAATTTTTTCTTGCAGGCATCCCAGGGTGTCAGTGGCCATGAAGCGCAGCTCCATGTTCAGCGTGTCCTGGTTCACCAGTGTGGTGTCGCGCAGCCAGTAGTACACGGTGTCGCGGTTCAGGGAATGCTCCACCACGAAAGCACTGTCACTGTTGAAGTTCAGTCCTTTGACTTCTGGCAGTGAGTCATGGCCGTAGCTGAAGAAGAGCCCCAGTTTTTCAGGTGTCTGCCGCTCGGTCTTCACCAGCATGCGGTCGGTCTGTGGTTCTTGGAAGCACAGCAGGGTGACGTCGTCGGGCAGGAAGTGCGTGTAGGGCACTCTGAGTATGTTGTCAATGTGCAGTGAGTCACGCCACACGGTGTCCTGCCTTGTGTCGGGTTTCCATGAGGGCATGATGCTGTCGCGGTTGTAGGCTATGAGCTCGCTCTTCTGTCGGAATACGAAGTCGCCATCAGCATCGTTCAGAGCGAAGGCGCGATATTTGCCAGGTGCCACGCCCTTGATGGTGAACTGTCCGCCGCCATTGGTACGCGACACGCGCATCATGGCTTCGTGATGGAAAATGCTGTCGGGGGCATCGTGGGGGTATAGTCCCACGAGCATTCCCTTCACGGGTTCCAGATCCTCAGCATTGAGCACGTAGCCCGACACTTCCAGTGTGTCGATATGGTCGCCCGTGGAGAAGCTGTAGGTGTAGTTGCCCATAGGGTTGCCCTCATTGTTGTCAGTGATGGCATCGCTGAAGTCCACGGTGTAGGTGGTGTTCTCCTTGAGCGTGTCTTTCAGCTCCACGATGATGCGGCGCCCGGCAGCCTTGATGTCGGCCTGTTCCAACTGGGGCGGCGACACGATGACCTTCTCCTGCGGATTTTCAATCTTGATGTATTCGTTGAAATTGATGTAGATTTTCTTTGATGATACATTGACGCCTTTGTCGGCAGGGGTGGAACTGAGAACCTGGGGCGGCGTGTCGTCATACCATCCACCGTCAGGGCTACCCATGCGGGCACAGCTGGTGATGATGGGCAGGGTGAAAAGAGAAATGAGGAATGCCGCTGCCAGCAAACCTTCCCTTGCAGAAATCTTCCGGTATGTGTTTTCAGAACTTTTCATTGGCGAAATCTTCATTTCTCACTTCTCACTTCTCATTTCTTGTTTAATTCCAGCAATTCCTCCATGTGTTCACGGGTATTGCTCAGGCGGGGCACCTTGTGCTGGCCGCCTAGCTTGCCTTTCTGCTTCAGCCAGTCATTGAACAGGCCTGGCCTGGCCTCAATGATTTCCAAATGCTGCAAGGTGATGTTCTTATAGCGCTTAGCCTCGTAGTCGCTGTTCACTTGTTGTAGGCGGGTGTCAAGCAGGTCGGCGAATTGCTGCAGATTGCTGGGTGGTGTGGAGAATTCAATGAGCCACTGATGGCGGCACTTGGCATTCTGGTCCATAAACACGGGAGCGGCGGTGTATTCCAGCACCTGGGCACCCGTCTGCTGGCAGGCGTAGGCCAGTCCCTGCTCTGCATTGTCAACTATCAGCTCCTCACCGAAGGCATTGATGAAGCTCTTGGTGCGCCCCGAAATGATGAACTTATAGGGGTTGGTGGAGGTGAACTGCACGGTGTCGCCAATCATATAGCGCCACAGGCCGCACGAGGTGGAGATAATCATGGCATAGTTCTTTCCCTTTTCAACGCCCCAGAGGGGTACTATTGTATCGCTGCCCATCTCCTGGAATTCGTAGAACACATCGTAATCAAGCATGAGCAGCATAGACTTGTCGGCAGGGTCGTCCTGAATGCCGAAGAATCCCTCGCTGGCATTATAGGTCTCCATGTAGTGCATCTTGGGTGAGGTGATGAGCTGCTGGTACTGCTCGCGGTAGGGAGTGAAGGCCACGCCTCCGTGGAAGAACACTTCCAGATTGGGCCACACCTCTTCCAGATGCTTCTTGCCCGACAGCTCCATGACGCGGTTCAGCACTGACAGCATCCATGAGGGCACGCCGCTCAGGTTGGTCACGTTCTTCTTCATGGCCTCGCGGGCTATGCGGTCGCGTTTCACCTCGAAATCGCTCAGCAGGGCGGTCTGCTTTGAGGGTACGCGCACCATATTCACTACGGGGTTGATGTTTTCTATGAGGATGGCGCTCAAATCGCCTACCAGTGAGTCTGGCAGGTTGTAGTTGGGCTGATGGCTGCCGCCCAGAATGAGGCCACGGCCGTCGAACATGCGGCTCTGAGGATTGTTGCGCAGATAGAAAGCCACTACGTCAGCTCCACCTTTATAATGGATACGCTTCAGTCCCTCTTTGCTCACGGGAATGAATTTCGACTTGTCGTTTGTGGTGCCACTTGACTTGGCATACCATTTCACGTGGCCAGGCCATAGCACATCCTCTTCGCCATGACGCATACGGTCAATCTGTGCCTTCAGCTCCTCATAGCTGTTGACGGGGCAGCAATGCACAAAATCATCGTATGTCTTCATACTGTCAAAGCGATGGTAGCGCCCGTATTCAGTGTCCTTTGCCCGGTTTACCAAGTGCGACAGCACCTGACGCTGCAGCTCCTCTGCACCGTTAATATGACGTTCCAGTTCCCGCCAGCGGGGAGCGAAAAAATTTCTGGCTATTCCTGTTATACTCACGTTTATCCTATTTACTTTTTTGTCTATACGCTTTTTTATTAGACTGCAAAGGTAGCCGAAAGTTTTGTAATACGCGCAAGTTTTACGTTTTTTAGCAGTATTTCAACCGTTTTGTGTTTACTTTCGTCGGCCTGCAGTTTTCTGTTTTTCACCACTAAACTATACTAAAAATTTGGTTTTTCGTTGAATTCTTTTTACCTTTGTGCCCAAAAGCAAGGAATTGACGATGGAAGACGAAGTAAAAATACCACAGGAGTACATGGGTTCCTTCTATTTGAAGGATGTATCGTTTGCTCACCTGATGACGAAACGTATCTTCAATGTACTGATAGTGGCCAACCCCTACGATGCCTTCATGCTTGAAGACGATGGTCGTGTGGATGAGAAGATTTTTGATGAATACACCGAACTGGGCATGCGCTATCCGCCCACCTTCACACAGGTGAGTACCACTGAAGAGGCTGAGCAAGTGCTGCAGACCACTCCCATCGACCTGGTCATCTGTATGCCTGGCAATGCCGACAACGATGCCTTTGCCGTGGCACGCCAGGTGAAGGCCCTGCGGGCCGATGTGCCCTGCGTGGTGCTCACTCCGTTCAGTCATGGCATCACCCGCCGCATGCAGGATGAGGACATGAGCATCTTTGACTATGTGTTCTGCTGGCTGGGAAACACCAACCTCATTCTCAGCATTATCAAGCTGATAGAGGATCGCATGAACATTGACCACGACATGGAGGAGGCCGGCGTGCAGATGATTCTGCTGGTGGAGGACAATATACGCTTCTACTCCTCGGTATTGCCCAATCTTTACAACTATATTCTACAGCAGTCGAAGAACTTCTCCACCGAGGCCCTGAACCCCCATGCCGCTGCACAGCGCAAGCGTGGACGCCCCAAGGTGGTGCTGGCCACCAACTACGAGGAGGCCATCCATCTGTATGACAAGTATCACGACAACACGCTGGGCGTGATTAGTGACACACGCTTCCCCATCAAGACGCCCATAGGCCGACTGAGCCATGTGGAGGAGGGCGACCCTGAGGCAGGACTGAAGCTGCTGCGTGAAATCCGCCGGCGCGATGAGTACGTACCCCTGATCCTGGAGAGTTCAGAGACCATCAACCGCGAGAAGGCCAAAGCCGAGGGCTTCCATTTCGTGGACAAGAACTCGAAGAAGATGAACGTCGACCTGCGCCTGCTGCTGGAAGAGCACATGGGCTTCGGCGACTTCATCTTCCGTGACCCCGTCACACGTGAGGAGGTGGCCCGCATCTCCAGTCTGAAGGAACTGCAGGATAACATCTTCAAGATTCCCCACGACTCGCTGATGCGCCACATACGCCGCAACCACATGAGCCGTTGGCTGACGGCCCGCGCCATCTTCCCCGTCAGCCAGTTCCTGAAGCATGTCACCTGGCACAAGCTTCAGGATGTGGATGCCCACCGGCAGATTATCTTCGACGCCATTGTGCAGTACCGCCACATGAAGAACATTGGTGTGGTGGCTGTGTTCGACAGGCTGAAGTTTGACCGCTACGCCCACTTTGCACGCATCGGCGAGGGCTCGCTGGGAGGCAAGGGCCGTGGCCTGGCATTCCTCGACACCATCCTGAAGCGCCATGCTGAACTGAACCAGTTCCCCAATGCCACGGTGCAGATACCCAAGACGGTGGTGCTCTGCACTGACTTCTTCGACAAGTTCATGGACGAGAACAACCTGTGGGGCATAGCGCTCAGCGACGCCCCGGATGAGGTCATCCTGCAGCACTTCCTCCACGCCCAGCTGCCCGATGTGCTGATAGCCGACTTCTTCACCTTCTTCGATGCCATCAAGAGCCCCATCGCGGTGCGCTCCAGTTCACTGCTCGAGGACAGCCACTATCAGCCTTTTGCTGGTATCTATGCCACCTACATGATTCCATGGCTGGAAGACAAGTACGAAATGCTGCGCATGCTGGCCTGTGCCATCAAGAGCGTCTACGCCTCCGTGTATTACCGCGACTCCAAGGCCTATATGACCGCCACGCAGAATGTCATCGACCAGGAGAAGATGGCCGTCATCCTGCAGGAAGTGGTGGGCCTGCGCTATGGTGACCTCTACTATCCCACCTTCTCGGGCGTGCTGCGCTCACTGAATTATTATCCTATCGGCGACGAGACGGCCGAGGAGGGCATAGCCTCGCTAGCCCTGGGACTGGGCAAATATATCGTTGACGGCGGGCAGACGCTGCGCGTCAGTCCCTATCACCCCCATCA